>DATFTS010000467.1:0-2991 GCA_035261645.1 Jatrophihabitans sp.
CGCACTTTGCGCAGACGCCCGACGAGGAGGTCAGCGAACTGCTGCGGCGCGCAGCGCAACGCCGGACGTAAGGCACACTTGGCCGGTGACCAGTGACGTTCCTGATCTCGGCACGATCTTGTCGGTGTGGGCACACCCGGACGATGAGGGGTATTCCTGCGGCGGGTTGATGGCGGCAGCGGTCGCCCGCGGACGAAGGGTCGTCTGTGTCACGGCCACCCGCGGCGAGCTCGGCTCGACGGACGAATCGCGTTGGCCCGCCGGTCCGCAGCTCGCTGAGATCCGCACGCAGGAGCTCACTCGATCGCTCGCCGAACTCGGCGTCACCGAGCACGTCTGGCTCGACTACCCGGACGGCGGTTGCGCCGATGTTGACGCCGATGAGGCGATCTCGCGGCTGCGCGCGATCGTCGACGACGTGCGGCCAGACACCGTGCTGACCTTCGGGCCCGACGGCGGCACCTGGCACCCCGACCACATCGCCGTTTCGCACTGGGCGACCGAGGCAGCCGCGGGCACGGGCGCCGCAGTGCATCACGCGGCCAGCACCGAGGACTGGATGGCGTTCACCGAGCAGTTCGTCGACGCGTCGGCGGTCATGATGGCCGACAAGGATCCGGTGGTGTATCCCGCTGACGCGCTCTCCATCCACGCGCAGCTGACGGGTGACCTGCTCGACCGCAAGTACCGCGCCATGCTTCAGCAGGAGAGCCAGATCGGGCCGATGCTCGCGATGTTGGGACCGGACAACTATCGGACGCTGCTTGCCGAGGAGTCGTTCGTCCTCGCCAGCCGCTAGGACGACGCCCGCAACCGGTACACAACGGCTTGCTCGGGGTGCAGGCTGGGCCCGGCGATGCCCGCGCGCATCAACGCGCGGCCGGGTAGCACGGCGGGCGGGGGTACCGGCGCCTGACGGTGGGCAACGGGCTCGGCCTCGACGACGCCGATCCGCTCCACCCGGTAACGGAGCGCCGGATCGAGGCCGGCGAAGCGCACGGTCGCGTCGCCCGCCCGAGCGGTGCCGGCCGAGCGGGCAAGGATGAACAGCGCATCGTCGCGATCAGGGGCGATGACACCGAACATCGTGGTGTGCGGGTCGGCCGGCCGCTCGACCTGCACGAGCGTCCCGGTGTGCACGAGATTGCGCACGTCCTTGACCAGGGCAACCCATAGCGCAAGACGCCGCCGCTGCTCCGGCGTCGTCTCGCTCAGATCCCACTCGAAGCCGCTGTGGCCGAAGAGGGCGACCGCCAGCCGGAGCCCCAAGTCGCTCACCCGCCCGGTGACGTGCGACCGCGGTGAGGCAACGTGCGCGCCGACGAGTTCGAGCGGGAGCAGGGTTGCGACCGCAGGCACCAACCGCAGACGCTCCACCGGGTCGCTGTTGTCACTGGGCCAGACCCGGTCGGTGTGCTCGAGGATGCCGTAGTCGACGCGGGCACCGCCGGATGCACACGACTCGATCTCCAGTCCGGGATGCCGGGCGCGCAGTTCGTCCATCAGTCGGTAAGCGGCGGTGATCTGCTCGTGCAGCGCCGGTCGGCCGGCGCGGGGCCCGGCGCGGTGCACGGGGTCGGCGGTGTCGCGGTTGTGGTCCCACTTGATGTACGCGATGTCGTACTCCGCGACGATCGCGGAGATGCGGTCGAGCAGGTAGGCGTACGCGTCCGGGTTACCGAGGTCGAGCACCTGCTGGCTGCGCTGGGGAGGCGGCAGCCGCCCCGCAGTGCCGACGATCCAGTCGGGATGGGCTCGGGCGAGGTCGGAGTCGGGGTTGATCATCTCCGGCTCGAACCACAGCCCGAAGTCCATCCCGCGGGCGCGCACGTACTCGGCGATCGGGCGCAGGCCGTCCGGCCAGACGTCTGGCGAGACGAACCAGTCGCCGAGCCCGACACGGTCGTTGCGCCGCGCGCCGAACCACCCGTCGTCGATGACGAACCGCTCCACGCCGATCTCGGCCGCGACGTCAGCCAGTGCCGACAGCCGCTTCATCGAGTGGTCGAAGTACACCGCCTCCCAGGTGTTCAGCACTACCGGTCGCGGGCTTCGTGGATGCTGCGGCCGGCGGCGCACCATGGCATGGAGCCGGGCGGCGACGCCGTCCAGGCCTGCGTCCGACCACGCGCCGTAGACCCATGGCGTGCTCAGCGATTCCCCTGGGCCGAGCCGGATCTCGCCGGAACCGAGGATCTCGCCCGCGCCTAGGAGTGTGGTGCCGGTGTCCAGTCGCTGCACCAGGTAGCGCTGGTCGCCGGACCAACCCAGATGCACGGCCCACACCTCGCCGGCGCGCGTCCCGAAGCCCTCCGTGCCGGCTGCGACGACGAGCGGACTGTCGTGGCCGGTGCGACCGCGTCTGATCTCACGCAGCCAGGTGCCCTGAGCCAACCGATGCCGCTGCGGATGGAACTCGGCCGCCCAGCTGCCGGCGTGATCGAGCAGTTCGGTCGCGTGATCGGAGATCGGTAGCAACGCGGTGAGAGCGTCGACGGTGTACGCAGGCGCGTCCGGCGGCGCGGTGCTGGTGAGGGTGAGCCGTTGGCGCAACACGCCGTCGACGGTCAACTGCAGTTCGCCGTCGATTTCCAACTGGGCGGCCGCGTCGACGCCGCGGTACCGGTAGACCTCGCCGTCCTCCGTCCCTGCCGCTGTCAAGGTGAACAGCGGCTGGCTCGCTCGTCCGTCGCGGTGCCCGGCGAGGCCGGGCCAGCCGGCCCACCCCTGCGCTCTGGTCGGCAACATCGTGACCGGCGCAGGGGAGTCGTGCGTGGGGTCCGGCGAACCCGCCGCCGGAAGCGTGGCCAATTCCGCCTCGTCGAGCTCGCCCAGATCCGCGCCCCAGTGGACGAGCCGCGGCAGATCGGTGCCTCGCACATCGAGGATCACCATCACCCCGGCCTGGCGCAGGATCGTCCAGGGCGGCGCCGTCATCCCTTCGACGAACCGAGCGCTAGCCCGGCGATGAACTGCCGCTGCAGCAGCACG
>DATFTS010000468.1:0-8428 GCA_035261645.1 Jatrophihabitans sp.
AACCATCGTCTGCCCGCAGGATGGCGCCCCCGTGCCGTTCGCGGGTCCGCGCTCGACGTGGGGTGCGCGGCTGGCCCGCGCAGTGCATCGAGCCGTTCTCGACGGCGCCTCCAGCCCGACCGCACAGGTGGCGCAGTGACCGGGCCGGATCTGCGCCATCACGGCGACATCGACGCGCTGCCCGGCTTGGTCGACCTGGCGGTGAACGTGCGCGCGGACGGGCCGCCGGCGTGGCTCGCGCAACGCCTTGCCGGCGTGGACCTCTCGCGCTACCCGAGTCAGGACGCGGCCGTGAAGGCGGTCGCGGCACGGCACGGCCGAAGTCCGTCAGACGTGTTGCTCACCGCCGGTGCCGCCGAGGCGCTCGTGCTGGTTGCGCGGGCATTGAAGCCGCGGCACCCGGTCGTCATCCATCCGCAGTTCACGGAGGCGGAGTTGGCACTCCAGGCGGCCGGACATTCCGTGCACCGGGTCGTGCTTGCGCCGCCGTTCACGCTCGACACGCGGTTCGTCCCCGACGACGCCGACCTCGTCGTGCTCGGGAACCCGACGAACCCGACCTCGGTACTGCACGATCGCGCGACGATCTTGGCGCTGCGGCGGCCGGGTCGGGTCATCGTCGTGGACGAGGCCTTCGCCGACTGCGATCCGGGTGAGCCGCAGTCGCTCGCCGGCGATCCTGACTTCGTCGTCGTGCGCAGCCTGACGAAGACGTGGGGGATTGCCGGCGTGCGGGCCGGTTACGTACTGGGCTCGTCGGCCTTGATCGAGCGGTTACGAACGGCGCAGCCGCATTGGCCACTCAACGCGCTCGCCGTCGAAGCCTGCGTTGCGTGTTCGTCGCCGCGCGCCGTCGCGGAGTCGACGGCGTGGGCGCATGCGCAGGCGCTGCGCCGCGATCACCTGACGGCGTTGCTGGCGCGGCTGCCGGGGGTCGAGGTCGTGCCGAATCCGCGTGCGTCGTTCGTCCTTGTTCAGACGCCGGTGCCGCAGGTGTGGAGTGCCTTGCGCGGCAAGGGTTTCGCCGTGCGCCGCGGTGACAGCTTTCCCGGTCTCGGCCCGCATTGGATTCGGGTGGCGGTGCGCGACGAGGCGACGTCGGTTTCGTTCACGAAGGCTCTGCAGGAGGTTTTGTCATGACCGGAGAACTTCTCGCCGAGACGCTTGCCGCGGTCGCGCCGCTGGACGCTGCCGCGGTCGACGCGGCGCGGCAGCGGCAGGCGAGCTTGACAAAGCCGCCCGGCTCGCTCGGTGTGCTTGAGGACGTGTCGGTGCAACTCGCCGGCCTGAGCGGGCAGTGCCCGCCGCCGCTGCCGGAACCGGCAACGGTGGTGGTGTTCGCGGCCGACCACGGTGTGCACGCGCAGGGCGTCACTGCGTGGCCGCAAGAAGTCACCGCGCAGATGGTCGCCAACTTCGTCGCAGGCGGTGCGGTCATCAACGCACTTGCCCGACAGGCCGGCGCCGACGTGGTGGTCGTCGATGTCGGCGTCGCAACCGATCTCGACGCTGCCGACGGGTTGCTGCTGCGTAAGGTGCGCCACGGCACGCGGGACATGACGCAGGAACCGGCGATGAGCCGTGCCGAAGCCGTGCAGGCGATCGAAGTCGGCATCACTGTCGCTCGCGACCTGGTAGCAGAGGGCAGCCGCTGCCTGCTGACGGGCGACATGGGGATTGCGAACACGACCGCGTCCGCCGCGTTGATCGCGTCGCTCACCGGTGCCGCAGCCAAGACGGTGACCGGCCGCGGAACGGGCGTGGACGACGAGACGCTCGCCCGGAAGGTGTCCGTCGTGCAGCGAGCGCTCGCGGTGCACCAGCCCGACCCGGCCGACCCGGTCGGGCTGCTGGCGGCGGTCGGCGGCTTGGAGCACGCAGCGCTGGCCGGGTTCGTTCTGGGCGCCGCCGCTGAGCGGGTACCTGTCGTGCTCGACGGCGTGATTGCCTGCTCGGCCGCGTTGGTCGCTCGGGCACTCGCACCGGACTGCACCGCAGCCCTCATCGCCGGGCACCGTTCGGTGGAGCCGGGGGCGTCGGTCGCCCTTGCGGCGCTGGCATTGACGCCTCTGGTCGATCTCGACCTGCGGCTGGGCGAGGGTTCTGGCGCCGCTCTCGCGCTGCCGCTGGTACAGGGTGCGGCGCGGGTGCTGCGCGAGGTGGCGACGTTCGACTCGGCGGGCGTCACCGAGAAATGACCCGTCGCGTGCTCGTGCTCGGCGGTGCACGGTCGGGCAAGTCCCGGTTCGCCGAGAGCCTGCTCGCCGGCGAGCCGTCGGTCGAGTACGTGGCGACCGCCCCTTTTCCTGCCGACGACGCGGAGTGGTCGGCGCGGATTCGAGCGCATCAGCAACAGCGGCCGCCCGAATGGCAAACCGTCGAAACCGGTGACATCGCGGCGGTGTTACGCAGCGCGGGCCCCGCCGTGCTTGTCGATTCGATCACCGCGTGGGTGGCTCGCGTGCTGGACGAGTGCAGCGCGTGGGACGCGCCCGGCGCTGCACTTCCTGCTGCTTACAGCGAGCGCGCGCAGGAACTCTGTGCACAGTGGGCAAGTACTCCGCGGCACGCTGTGGCGGTGAGCGACGAGGTCGGCGGTGGCGTCGTGCCGGCGAGTACTTCAGGTCGAATATTTCGAGACGCGCTGGGCCTGCTGAACCAGCAGCTCGCAGCCGCGGCCGACGAGGTGCATCTGGTCGTGGCGGGCATCCCGCTGCGGCTGCGATGACCGGACTGCGGCGCGCACTCGCCCTGTTCACCGTCGCGCCGGTGCGCCTGCATCATGACCTGACGCGCGCCGAGGCGGGCGCCGCGCTGCGCTGGTTACCGCTCGTGGGCGCCGCGGTGGGCGCGGTCGCCGGGCTGCCGAGCGCAGCGGTGCTGGCATGGGCGCCGCGCGCCACGCTGCTCGGGTGCGTCCTCACCGTCGTCGCGCTTGCCCTGCTGACTCGCGGGCTGCACCTTGACGGACTGGCCGACACCGCGGACGGCCTCGGCTCGCGCGCGGTGCCGGAGCAGGCCCTCGCGATCATGCGACGGTCGGACATCGGACCGTTCGGCGTGATCACCGTGCTGCTCGTGCTGCTCGTGGATGTCGCCGCCCTGGTCGCCTTGAGTGCCGATGTCTGGCAACCGCTCGCGGCGGTGGCCGTTGCCGCGGCGACCGGCCGCGTGGCGGCGTTGTGGGCCGCGCACCGCGGCGTCCCGTCAGCTCGTCCGCACGGCTTCGGGGCGTACGTCGCAGGCTCGGTCTCGACGACCGTGCTGATGATCGAAACGGTCGTCGTGCTCGGTTTCGGCGTCGGGTTGGCCGACGCGGTCGGCGCCAGCCTGCTGGGTTGGCCGGTCGCACAACTGGCAGCGGTCGGTGTCTGCATCGCGCTGCGACTGCACATCACGCGGCGGCTAGGTGGAGTGACGGGTGACGTGTTCGGCGCGCTCATCGAGATCGGTACCGCTGCGACGCTGGTCGGGCTGGCGCTCAGCTAGGGGATTTCCGCGCACCCTGCCCTGCTAAGGGCCGTCTCGGCGCACCCCGCCCTGCAAGACTCGGCGTATGACCTCCATCCCGGCATCGCATCGTGATCTGCTCGACGCGCAGGTCGCGACGTTCGCAACGATCGGCGCCGATGAGCACCCGCACCTGACCGAGCTGTGGTTTCTGGCCGAGGACGGCGTCGTGCGGCTGTCGCTGAACTCTTCGCGGCAGAAGGTGAAGAACCTGCGGCGCAATCCGGCATGCAGCCTGCTGATCCTTGATCTGGCTAACCCGTATCGCTACGTCGAGATCCGCGGCGATGCCCAGCTCGAGCCCGACCCCGACTACGCCTTCGCCGAGCGGCTAGGGGCGAAATACGGCGCCGACCTGCGGTCCATGGATGAGCCGGGCGAGACGCGCGTCGTTGTGACCGTTCACCCGACGCACATCCACACGTGGGGCTGACCGCCGCAGATCAACTGCCGAGCATCTGCTCGGTCATCCAGTCCGGCTCGCCTCCGAAGTGGCGATCGAGCACAGCCTGGAACACCGGCTCATCTGGCGCAGCCTGCCGGAACAGCGTCATCGACGAGCGCAGCTTCATCGCGTCGACGCCGCCGAAGATCGCGTCGGCGCCAGGAGGCGCAGCTGCGACGAGCGCAGCGCTTTCGCGCAGCCGGGCCCCAAGCACGGGATGCGCCAGATACGCGCGCGCCTCTGCCAACGACGTGATGCCGTAGTGCTGCGCCGTCGAGCTACGCCCCAGGCCGGCCAGCTGCGGAAACACGAACCACATCCAGTGGCTGGTCTTGAGTCCGCGACGCAGTTCCGCGCGCGCCCGGTCGTACGTGCCACCCGCGTTCTGCGCCTCGACGAAGCGGGTGAGCTGGAACGGATCATCTGTCATGCGGCCGCCCGGACGATGCGCGCGGAGAGCAGTGCGTGTGCTCCACTTTTGTCCTACGCGCGTCGGACAACTTCGCCACAGGACTGGGTCCTTCGGTCAGTACCGAGCGGGACTGCTCCGCCCTGTGCATCGGCGGCCGATGCGTAGCGATCAGTGAATGCCGCACTCGACCTTGCCGGTTCCCGACCAGCGGCCGGCCCGCGCGTCCTCGCCTGGCTTGAGGCGACGGGTGCACGGCCAGCATCCGATCGACCCGTAGCCGTCGGAGAGCAGCGGGTTGACCAGGATGCCGTTCTCGGCGATGTACCGGTCGACGTCGTCCTGGGTCCAGCTTGCGATCGGGTTCAGCTTCACCATCGAACGCTGCTCGTCCCATTCGACGACGCGGACGTTCGCGCGCGATTCAGATTCATCGCGGCGCAGGCCGGAAGCCCACGCGGCGTAGTCCTTGAGCGCCGCACGCAGCGGCATCACCTTGCGCAACGCGCAGCACTGATCGGGGTTGCGCTCGTAGAGGCGCGCACCGAACGACGCGTCCTGCTGCTCGACCGTCTGACGGGCACTCAGGGTGCGGATGTTCACCGGCAGGGTGGCAGCGACTGCGTCGCGGGTGCCGATCGTCTCGGCAAAGTGATAGCCGGTGTCCAGGAAGAGGATGTCGACCCCGGGACGCACCTTCGCGGCGAGTGATGGCACGACCGCGTCCGCCATCGACGACGCAACCGCCCACGACGACCCGAACTGCTCGTCGGCCCAACCGAGGATCTCGAGGGCAGAGGCACCCTCGAGATCACGCCCGGCCTGCTCGGCCAGGGCGCGCAACTCCTCGCGAGTACTCAGAGCAACCATGCTTCGTCGGCGCGCGACACGTAGGCCGCGAACGGTTCGCCATCCTCCCTGCGTTCGAGATAACCCTTCAGCACCCGCTCGATGTAATCGGGCGCTTCCTCTGCCGTCACTTTCAAACCACGGAACTTGCGGCCGAATTCCGCGTCGGTGCCCATCTGCCCGCCCAGATGCACCTGGAAGGCCTCCGCGTCGCCGTCGGGTGTCTTCTGCACCATTCCCTTGAAGCCGATGTCTGCCACCTGGAACCGCGCGCACGAGTTCGGGCAGCCGTTCACGTTGATCGTGATCGGCGTGTCGAAATCGGGAAGGCGCTGCTCCATCTCGGCCCGGATCGACTCGGCCCGCTGCTTCGTTTCAACGAGGGCGAGCTTGCAGAACTCAATGCCAGTGCACGCGATGGTGCCGCGCTGGAAGGCGGACGGGCGCACCGGGAAGCCGAGCAGGTCCAGTTCGTCGATGACGTTGACCTCAGCCGCGGGCGGGACGTCGAGAACGGCGACGCCCTGCTGTGCCGTCAGCCGCACCCGTCCCTTCGCGTACTTGTCCGCGATCGCGGCGAGTTCGCGCAGCGCTGTGCCGGATGTCCGGCCCGACTTCGTCGTGGCACCGATGGCGAGCAGGCCATCTCGCTGCGGCTCGACCCCGACGTGGTCGCGATGCGCCGGCGAGGCGGGCGGCGGTGGGCCGTCGGGGAGCGCTCGCTTCAAATATTCGGTTTCGAGTACTTCGCGGAACTTGACCGGGCCCCAGTCGGCCATCAGGAACTTCAACCGGGCGTGGTTGCGCTGGCGCCGGTAGCCGTAGTCGCGGAAGACCGAGGTGACTCCGGCCCAGACGTCCGGGACCTCCTCCGGCCGCACGAACACACCGAGCCGCTCCGCGAACCGCGGATTCGTGGAAAGCCCGCCGCCGATCCAGAGGTCGAACCCCTCGGTGCCGTCGGGGCCGATGACGCCGACGAACGAGCAGTCGTTGATCTCGTGGTTGGTGCAGTGGCGCGCGCATCCCGTGATCGACGTCTTGTACTTGCGTGGCAGGTTGGAGAACGACGGATCGCCCACGTAGCGCTCCACGGTTGCGCGTAGCGCCTCGGTCGCGTCCAGCACCGAGTCGCTCGCCACACCCTCCAACGGGCAACCGAGCATCACCCGCGGGCAGTCGCCGCATGCTTCGAGCGTGGTGAGGCCCACCGCCTCGAGCTTCTCCCAGATGGTGGGTACGTCCTCGATGCGGATCCAGTGCAGTTGCACGTTCTGCCGGTCGGTGACGTCCGCGACGTCGCGCCCGTACGTCGTGGAGATGTCCGAGACCACCCGCAGTTGCTCGCTGGTGAGTGCTCCACCATCGATGCGGATGCGCATCATGAAGTACTCGTCCTCAAGCTCCTCTGGCTCGAGGGTGGCCGTCTGCCCACCGGGGATGCCCTGGCGGCGCTGGGTGTAGAGACCCATCCAGCGGAATCGCCCCCGAAGGTCGCCCGGGTCGATGCCGGCGAAGCCGGTGTGCTGGTAGATGTCGAATATTCGTTGTCGGACATTCAGCGGGTTGTCGTCCTTCTTGCTCCGCTCGTTGGGGTTGAGCGGCTCGCGATACCCGAGGGCCCACTGGCCCTGTCCCTTACGCGCTGGCATGCGCGTTCCTTCCATTGCTGAGGTGGAGCGGGTGGAGCGGGACGGCTGAATCAGCCGTCGGCACGGCTCAACACGCCGCCGTGGCCACCCGAAGGAGGTCGATGTGACGGCGCATAGTGAGCATCAGTGCTCGGGGCGCCATATCACGATGGTCGCACACGGTGGTTAGGTCGTCCCAACCCAGCCGCGACAATGGGTCGATGCAGGGATACCCAGCGCTGCTGGACCTCACCGGCCGGCGCGTCGTCGTGGTCGGCGGCGGGTCGGTGGCCACGCGGCGGGCGCGGGCGCTCGTCGAGGCCGGCGCAGACGTCTTGGCGGTGGCGCCCCGGTTCTCCCGCGAACTTGCCGACCTGCGAGGTGTGCAGACGCGACAGCGCCCGTTCGCGGACGATGACCTCGACGGTGCGTGGTTCGTGATCGCGTGCACTGACGACGCCGCGGTCAACGCCGAGGTCTCCCGCGCCGCAGACCAGCGCCGGATCTTCTGTGTGCGGGCCGACAATGCGTCCGGCGGAACCGCGCGCACGGCAGCCGTCGCGCGACAGGACGGCATCACCGTGGCCGTCAATGGCGGGGACGATCCCGCACGAGCGATTGCCCTTCGCGATGCGATTGCTGCGGCGCTGGCGGCGGGGGATCTCCCCACGCGGCGGATCCGGCGCGCGGCGGCCGGCGGCCACGTCGCGCTCGTCGGCGGGGGACCGGGTGATCCAGGCCTGATCACGGTCAGGGGCCGGCGCCTACTGGCCGAGGCCGACGTCGTCGTGGTCGACCGGCTGGCGCCACGTGACCTGTTGGCCCGCTTGCCTGACGACGTGGAGATCATCGACAGCGGCAAGTCGGCCCATCGCCAGAACATGACCCAGCCCGAGATCAACGCGGTGCTCGTCGAGCGCGCGCTCGCCGGCAAGCGCGTGGTGCGACTCAAGGGCGGCGATCCGTTCGTCTTCGGACGAGGCGGAGAGGAGTGGCTGGCCTGCGTCGCTGCCGGAGTGCCGGTGACCGTGGTGCCAGGACTCAGTTCCGCGCTCGCCGCTCCCGCGCTGGCCGGCATTCCATTGACGCACCGCGGACTCGCCGCCGACTTCACGGTCGTCTCCGGTCACCTTGATCCCGGCCGGCCCGCTGACGAAGGCATTGATTGGCCAGGGCTCGCCGCGCATGCGGGCACGCTCGTGCTCTTGATGGCGATGGACCGGCTGGCCCTGATCACCAAGGAGTTGATCGAGCACGGGCGCGCGCCGTCGACGCCCGCCGCCGTTGTCCATGGGGCGAGTCTGGCCGGTCAGCGAGCGATCCGATCGACGCTCGAGGAGATTGCTGGTGCAGCCGAGCGCGAGGGGATCGGCGCGCCGGCAGTCGTCGTCATCGGCCCGGTGGTCGACGTCCTCCGCTGATCGAAGGTCGTGACGAGGGACGCAGAGACAAGCGCAGCCACGCACAGACACGCCGCCAGGTGCGCGGGAACGGTTTTGTCGGTGCCCCGTGCTAATATCCGAACATCAGTTCGAAAGGATGGTCGGGAGATGGCTGCACAGTTGCTGGGTGGGCAATCCGCGG
>DATFTS010000469.1:0-8249 GCA_035261645.1 Jatrophihabitans sp.
AGCGCAGCGACGTTGTACGCGAACGCCCAGAACAGGTTCAGCTTGATCGTGCGCAGCGTCGCGCGGGGGAGCCGGATAGCGTCCACGACGGCAAACAAGTCGTGGCGTACGAGCGTCAGATCCGATGCCTCGATCGCTACGTCGGTGCCGCTGCCCATTGCGATCCCGAGATCCGCGCCGGCCAGTGCAGCCGCGTCGTTCACGCCGTCGCCGACCATCGCGACGATGTGTGCCTTGTCTTGCAGGGCGGTTATGTGTGCAGCCTTGTCGGCGGGCAGCACCTCGGCCACCACGTCGTCGATGCCGACCTCCTGCGCGATCGAAGCTGCGGCGCGCTGGTTGTCGCCGGTAAGTAGGACGGGGTGCAGACCCAATCCGCGCAGGGCCCGAACGGCGCCCGCGCTGGACGGCTTGACCGCATCGCCCACCACGATGACTGCGCACAACCGGCCGTCCGAGGCGACCAGCACCGCCGTCCGTCCGGCATCCGCCGCGGCGTTGAACGCGGCAATGATGTCCGCGTGCATCGGCACGCCATGGCGCTCGATCAACGCGCGGCGGCCGATGACCACCTCGTGTCCGTCCACCAAGCCGGTTGCACCAAGACCGGGGATGCTGCGGAACTGCGCCACGGTGGGCAGTGTCCCGACCCGGTCGAGCGCCGCCGCGGCGATTGCAGCAGCGATCGGATGCTCGCTCGCTGTCTCTACCGCACCGGCCAGCCGCAGTGCTGCGTCCGGGTCGGCCGCGACGATGTCGTGCACCTTCATCCGGCCGGTCGTCACGGTCCCGGTCTTGTCGAGGACGATCGTGTCGATGCGACGCGTGTGCTCAAGGACCTCCGGACCCTTGATGACGATGCCGAGCTGCGCACCGCGGCCGGTGCCGACCATGAGCGCGGTCGGTGTCGCCAGCCCGAGCGCACACGGGCAGGCGACGATCAGAACGGCGACTGCGGCGGTGAACGCGCTGTGCGCCGGCCCTCCGGCGGCGAGCCAGCCGGCGAGCGTCGCTGACGAAAGCAGCAGGACCACCGGCACAAAGATCGCCGACACCCGGTCGGCGAGCCGCTGCACTGCGGCCTTGCCGCTCTGTGCCTGCTCGACCAGCCGGGCAAGCTGCGCGAGCTGGGTATCTGCGCCGATCTGCGTCGCCGCCACGACCAGCCGGCCACCGACGTTCATCGTCGCGCCGACTACATGGTTGCCGGGACCCACCTCCGCTGGGACAGCTTCCCCGGTCATGAGTGACGCATCGATCGCTGAACTGCCCTCGAGCACGACGCCGTCGGTAGCCACCTTTTCCCCGGGTCGGACGATGAACCGATCGCCCACGGCCAGCTCCCCGATGGGGACGCGCACCTCGTGCTCGCCGCGCAGCACGCTGACGTCCTTCGCGCCGAGGTCGAGCAGCGCGCGCAGCGCTGCTCCCGAGCGACTCTTTGCGCGTTCTTCGGCGTACCGACCGGCGAGCAGGAACGTCGTCACCGCCGTCGCTACCTCGAGGTAGATGTCGTCGGCGGAGCCGTTTGCCAGAAGGGCGAACTGCATCCGCATGCCGGGTCGCCCGGCTTCGCCCAGGAACAGGGCCCACAGCGACCAGGCGAAGGCCGCCAGGACACCGAGTGAGACGAGCGTGTCCATCGTCGTGGCGCGATGCCTGAGGTTGGCCCACGCTGCCCGGTGGAACGGCCACGCGCACCACAGCACGACCGGCGTGGCGAGCATGAGCGCAACCCACTGCCAGTAGCGGAACTGCAGCGGTGGTGCCATCGACACGACGAGGACGGGCACTGTGAGTGCGGTGCTCACCAACAGCCGGCGAAGCAGACTCGGTGGCTGCAACCTGCGTTCGGGCTCGTGCAGGGTGGCTGTGTAGCCGACGCGCTCGACCGTGCCGATCAGCTCCGCGACGCTCAGCGTCACAGGCAGCACGATGTGCGCCTTCTCGGTGGCGTAGTTGACGGTGGCGCTGACACCGTCGAGCTTGTTGAGCTTCTTCTCGATACGCGCGGCACACGAGGCGCAGGTCATGCCGGCGATCGACAGCTCAACGCTGGTGCTCGCCTCGGTAGCGGTCATGCCAGGTGGTAGTCGCCGGCTTCGTCCAACGCCGCTGCGACGTCCGCGTCCTGCAACGGGGCGTCGCTCGTCACACGGACGGTGGACGCCGCGCCCGGCTGCAGTTCGATCTCGACTCGGGTCACGCCGGGCAATGCGCCGAGCTCACTGCGTACGGCCCCGACGCAGTGCTCGCAGGTCATGCCGGTGACGGCGAACGCGTGTATAGCCATGGGTCGAGCATACCCCACCGGGGTATTAGAGCCTGGGTGAGAGCAGCTTCCGGCTGGGTACACACCTCGACGTAGCGCAGCCAAGGAGGAAGGGAGCCCCATGGGCGGCGAACGGCGGATCGAGCAGGCCGGCGACGGAGTCAGCGACGAAGAGATGGTGCGTCAGGTCGCCGCTCAGACCGACAGCGAGCACCAGCGGGCCGACGTCTTCGAGCGGGAGGGCGACGGCGCGAGCACCGACACCGAAGCCGCGAAGGCAACAGGTGACGAGCTCGCGGACGGCTGAGGTCACCGACTTCGCGGTCGGGAGGTAACGCGGCTCGATTCCTCGTAGGCTCCCCGGGTGCGCCCGTTGGCCAACTCGATCAGACGCGTCCGGATCCCGCGGGACCTGCGCCCGATCACGTGCATCAGCGACCGCGAGATCGACCCGCGCGAGGTCGGGATGACGCTCGCCGGCGTGCAGCGGATCTGGACGGCCACCGAGCGCCTCTTCCGGCGTGGCATGAGCCCGGCCATCACGTTGTGCGTTCGGCGGCACGGCCAGGTGGTGGTTGATCGCTCGCTCGGCTGGGCGCGCGGCGGCGGCCCGCTCGACGAGCCGGACGCGGAGCGGGTGCTGGCAACGCCCGAGACGCCCTTCTGCATCTTCAGCTCGTCCAAGGCTGTGACCGCCACGGTGATGCACCTGCTCGCCGAGCGTGGCGTCATCGGGCTGAACGACCGCGTCACCGACTACCTACCGGAGTTCGGGGGCGGCGGTCGCGACAGCATCACCATCGCGCAGGTGCTCTCGCACCGGGCAGGCATCCCGCAACTGCCGCGCGACGCACTCGATCTGGAACGGCTCGAGGACCCTGAGCGCATTCTCGAGGCGATCCCCCGGCTGCGCAGCGTGCACCGGCCAGGCGCCGCCGTGGCCTACCACACCGTTTCGGGTGGCTTCGTCCTCGGAGAGGTGGTGCGCCGCGCGACCGGCGCGGACATCCGAACCGTCCTGGGCCGCGAGATCCTCGATCCGCTGGGCTTCCGGTGGATGAACTACGGGGTCGAGCCGCGGGACGTCGCGCAGGTAGGGCTCGCCTACCCCACCGGGCTGCCGCTGTTACCTCCTATGTCGACGCTGATGACTCGCGCGCTTGGCCTGCCGTTCGACGAACTGACTGCACTGTCGAACGATCCGCGGCTCCTGACGGGCATCGTGCCGGCCGGCAACGTGGTGGCGACCGCGAACGAGATGTCGCGGTTCATGGACCTGCTGCGCGCCGGCGGCACGCTCGACGGCGTGACGGTGTTGCAACCGCGCACGATCCGGCGCGCGATCGTCGAGACCTCCTACCATCAGATCGACCGGACGCTCGGATTCCCAGTGCGTTACTCCCATGGCTTCATGCTCGGGGCTCGCGCTCTGAGCCTCTACGGGCCTGACACCAACGAAGCGTTCGGGCACCTGGGCTTCACCAACATCTGCATGTGGGCCGACCCCCGCCGGGAACTGGCGGTCGGGTTCATCACGAGTGGCAAGCCCGTGCTCGGCCCGCACTTGGACGCGCTGTGGCGGCTGTTTCGGCAGATCGGCGTGGAGGCGCCGAAAGTCGAGGAACCCGACCTGTACGTCGCGTGATCGGTGCCTTTTCGCACCGCACATCCGCACAGATACCTCGGGAAGGGCGACGGGTACGCCGACGTTTAATCGACAGCGATAGTGCGTTGCAGGAGTGAGAATGTCGGTCGGTACGCGGGCGTGGGAAGACGCCGTTCGGTCCCTCGGGATCGAACCGGGTCGTCGCCGACGCCCGAACCCGTTGCTGTGGCTGTGGTACGCGTTCTGGGGGCCACTGCCGCAGAACTACCGCACCTGGGTCCTCTATGACGCGACCGCGCCGACGTGGATCCTGCGCTACGTCGTCAGAGTCCTCGTCGCCGCGGTGTTGCCGGTAGCCGCCATCGCGATCTGGCTGCCCGCGCCTGCGGGCGTGCGCGCGCTGACTGCGTTCGTCACCGGGGCCTGCGCCCTGCTGTTCACCGCGACGTGGGTGAACGAGGGCACCGAGCACCGGATCGCCCAAGCCGGCTGGCCGTGGGGACTGGGGCCCGAGCTTCGTGAGCGGCGCGCCGTAATCGCGCAGCGACTCGGCAGCGCTAACCGGCGCGAGCGGACCGCCGCCCGTCGTTCTCGCTGACCGGGGGGCTACCCGCCATGCACGGCGGCTGCCCGGTTGCGTTTCACAACGTGCATCGCAGCCTGTGGTTTGCGTCGGCTAGCAGTGCGGGCTGACGGTTTCGCCGGTTGTTGATCTTCTTGTGGATGGTTTGGCGGTCGTCCACAGGTGCCGTCGGTCGCGCGACGTTGTCGGATGTCGTCCGTATAATCGGACGTATGAGCGAGGCGGTGCTGGAGCGGACGGAGGTGTCCGTGCTGCTGGCCCGCGCGCACGCGGTGCTGGATGAGCTGCATGCCGCCGACCTGACTCCGCTGCCGCAGGAGGAGCTGCTGTCCTACTGGCGCGGGGTGGAGCGGCTGCGGCGCCGGCTGCCGACGCTGGATCACGCGTTGATCGCCGAGGCGAAGGCGCGCTCGCTGCCGGCCGCGGTCGGGGTGCGCAGCCTGCCGCAGCTGCTGCGCGCGCTGCTGCGCCTGGATCCGGGGGAGGCGGCGGCGCGGGTACGGGCTGCGGAGGCGGCCGGGCCGCGCCGCACGCTGACCGGCGAGACGCTGCCCGAGCTCTTCCCACAGGTGGCCGGCGCGCAGGCCGAGGGAGCGATCGGTGAGCGGCACGCCCGCACCGTGGTCGAGACCATCACCAAACTGCCCGAGGCGGTGCGCGCCGAGCACGGCGAGCAGGCCGAAACCGATCTGGTCGCGCACGCGCGGACTTTCGATCCGGTGCAGCTGGGCAAGATCGCGCACCGGCTGGCCGCCTGCCTGGACCCGGACGGCCGCTACACCGATCTGGACGACCGTGCCGCGCAGCGTGGCTTCACGCTGCGTCGCCGCCCGGACGGTTCGGCGCACTTCGAGGGCGAGGCGACCGCGGAGCTGACCGAGCGGCTGCTGGTCACCCTGGACAGCCTGGCCGCGCCGGCGCCGGCCGTCGACGGGGTGAAGGACCCGCGCACCGCCAGCCAGCGCCGCCACGACGCGCTGCTGGCCGCGCTGGCCATGCTGCAGCGCACCGGCAACCTGCCCTCGGCCGGCGGGGTGGCCGCCACCATCGTGCTCACCATGACCCTCGAGCAGTACCAGACCGGCAACGGGCTGGCCGAGACCGCGCACGGCGCCCTGATCCCCACCAGAGAGGCGCTGCGCTGGTCCGGCGGGGACTACCGACTGCTCGCCGTCGTGCTGGACAAGATCAAGGGCATCAGCGCCTACTCCAGCAGCCAACGGCTGTTCAGCGAACAACAGCGCCTGGCGCTGTGGGCCCGCGATGGCGGCTGCACCTACCCCGACTGCCCCGCCCCACCCGGTCAATGCGAAGTGCACCACCTCATCGACTGGGCCAACGGCGGACCCACCAGCGTCGACAACGGCGCCCTGGCCTGCGGCCACGACCACAAAAAACTCGACCAAGGCTGGCGAATCCAACTCATCAACGGCCGCGCGGCCTGGATCCCGCCACCCACCATCGACCCCCAACAACAACCCCGCTACAACTACTTGCACCGACCTCCGGAACTGGGCCAGTGACCGACACCGCGTCGCGGCCGCGGCTCAGCCGCGCGGAGCGGCCGCGCCGCCACAGCTGCCGCGAGGCGGCCGCGCCGGCACAGTGCGGGCGAGCCGACAGACGTCACGATGGTGCGGGGAGTTCGAAGCGGACGTCGGACAGCAGCGCGCCGACATGCCGCCCGGGCCGCAGCCACGACGGCATATCGCCCACCGAAGACGTCGCCGCCACATTCACCACAGCCACCCGCGCGCGGCCGCGGCCGCGCAGGGTCGCAGCCCGAACTGACCCGTCCGGCCAGCGCTGCACAACGCGTCCGGACATTCGCATCGGAACCCGCGGCGTCACCGGACGTGCAGTCACCGCGACCGTCCATCCGTCGCCGGCGGCGGTCATCCTTGCCGCCTCCGGCGAGCCGGTGAACGACGCGAGCACCTTCGGCAGCGACCAATTCTGCCGGCCACCGACGACCGAGTCGCGCGAGTCGACCGCCATGAACGGGATCGTCACGTCCACGGCGCGTCCCGCGAGTAGGCCGACACCGCCGAACACCTCGTGGTACGGCCCCACCGGGGTCGTGCGATAAGAGATCATGCCGCCGATCGCGACGACGGGTCGGCCACCAGGCAGCAATGCGGCGACCGACGACGACCGCACCCCGCTACCGCGCAGCCACCAGACGATGCCACTGCTGGTGCAGTACCAGGGAGCGGGTGGTGCGGAGTCAGGCAGCGATTCCGCGACATCCGAGGACAGCGTCGATTCGGCGACGCCAGGAACCGCGGCAAGGTCGGCGAACATCGCCCTTACGCCACCACCGGCAGCCGCAACGCGCCCGGCGCGGCTGCGGGTACCGCGGGGTGTTTCGGCGCAACCGGCGCGATGCGCTCGTACGCCGCGCCTAGCGGCGGACGCGGGTCCGGCTCGCCGCGGTTGGGCCAGAAGGCCATGGCGCGTTCGGCCTGTGCGGTGATCGTGAGCGACGGGTTCACGCCGAGGTTGGCCGAGACGGCCGACCCGTCCACGACGTGCAGGCCCGGGTGCCCGTACAGCCGCTGGTACGGGTCGATCACTCCGTCGTCGGCCGACAATCCGATCACACACCCGCCGATGTAGTGCGCTGTCGCGGGAATGTTCAACGCATCGGCGTACATGCCGTAGGCGTCGCCGTCGATCTTCTTGGCGTAGCGGCGCGCGATGTCGTGCGCCGCCGGAATCCAGTCGGGGTTGGGCGAGCCGGTGCCCTGCCGGGTACGCAGCCGGAAGCCGAAAATGCCGTGTTTGCCGAAGGACGTCAGCGAGTTGTCCAGTGACTGCATCACCAGCAGGATCACCGTGCGCTCCGAGGCTCGGTGCACCTTGAGGCTGCGCAAGAAGCGCAGCGGATGGGTCAGGCAGATCAGGAGGAAGCGCAGGAACCGGGCCCGGCCACCGTCGACCAGCGGCGCGCTGAGCGGGAACAGCGCATTCTGCCCCTTCCCATACCGGCAGATCTCGATGTGCGTATCCGGCTCGGGGTGGATGGACGAGGTGATCGCGACGCCTTCCGCGAAGTCATGTCGGGTGCGGCTCGAGACGGCGAGGATCGCCTCCGAGTTCGTCCGGCTCAGCTCGCCAAGCCGCGGCGAGATACTCGGAAGTGAGCCGGTGTCCTTCAGCTTGTGCAGTAGCCGCTGCGTGCCGAGTGCGGCCGCCGAGAACACGACCTGTTCGGCGGTGAACGTCCGCCGTGCCTTTCGCACCCACCGGTCCGGGCGCTCGGTGGACACGGCGTAACCGCCACCGGGCAGCGGGCGCACGTCCGTCACGGTGCTCAGCGGGTGCACCACCGCGCCGCCCTGCTCGGCGAGATACAGGTAGTTGGTGGTCGTGGTGTTCTTCGCGTTGTGCGGGCAGCCGACGAAGCAACCGGCGCAGTGGAGGCAGCCGGTGCGCCGTGGCCCGGCGCCGCCGAAGTAGGGATCGTCGACCTCCACGGCTGGCTCGCCGAAGAAGACTCCGACGTTGGTCGGGTGGTATGTGTCGGCGACGCCGAGCTCGGTGGCGATTTCGCGCAGCACCTGGTCGGCGGACGTGGTGCGGGGATTGGGCGCGACACCCAGCATGCGTTTGGCCTGGTCGTAGTAGGGCGCCAGTTCGGCGCGCCAGTCGGTGATGTGCGCCCACTGCGGGTCGTCCCAGAACTTGTCCAAAGGCTCGTAGAGCGTGTTGCCGTAGATCAGCGAACCGCCGCCGACACCTGCTGCGCTGAACAGCGTGCACTTGCCGAGCAGGCTGATCCGTTG
>DATFTS010000470.1:0-1595 GCA_035261645.1 Jatrophihabitans sp.
GGACGGTCACCTTCGCCGAGCTCGAGAAGCGCAGCAGTGCCCTCGCGAACGCGCTGCGCGCACGCGGGTTCAAGGCCCGCGACGGCATGGGGATCCTCGCTCGCAATCACCGCGGGCTCTACGAGTCCATCATCGCCGGGGCCAAGCTGGGCGCGCGGACCTTGCTGCTCAACACCGACTTCGCCGGGCCGCAGCTTGCCGACGTCGTCAAGCGCGAGGATGTACAGGTCCTGATCCACGATGAAGAGTTCGCCGACGTGGCCGGCGCTGCCGACGTCTCCGGCGGCAAGTTCGTGGCCTGGCACGACGGCGACACCCGCGACGACACCCTCGAGGGGCTGATCCGGTCAGGGTCGACGTCGCGCCCGCCGCGCCCGTCGGCAAAGCAGCGGATCGTGCTGCTCACGAGTGGCACGACCGGCACACCGAAGGGCGCGCCCCGCGATCTCGCGCTGTCACTTGCGCTGCCCGGCGGCTACCTGTCGAAGATCCCGCTGCGGTCGGGCCGCACAGTGGTGCTCGCGGCGCCGGCGTTCCACGCGTGGGGGCTGCTCAGCTCGATGATCGCGATGGGACTGGGCAACGCGCTGGTCGTCGCGCGGCGCTCGACGCCGGACTGGACGCTGGACGCGCTGGAGAAGCACGGCGCGGACGGGCTGATCACGGTGCCGATCGTGCTGTCGCGGCTGCTCGACCTGGGCGAGGACGCGATCAAGTCGCGCGACCTTCGCGCGCTGCGGGTGGTCGCGGTCTCCGGATCGGCGCTGCCCGCCGAGCTCGCCACGCGCACCATGGACCTGCTCGGCGACGTCGTCTACAACCTGTACGGCTCCACGGAGGTCGCGTACGCGACGATCGCCACTCCGGAGGACATGCGCACCGCGCCGGGAACCGTCGGCCGGCCGCCACACGGCACGACGATCAAGCTGCTCGACCCGGACGGCAACGACGTGCCGGCCGGCGAGTCCGGGCGCATCTTCGTCGGCAGCGCCATGCAGTTCGAGGGCTACACCGGCGGCGGCAGCAAGGAGGTCGTCAAGGGGCTGATGTCCACCGGCGACATCGGCCACTTCGACGAGGCCGGCCGGCTGTTCGTCGACGGGCGAGACGACGACATGATCGTCTCCGGGGGCGAGAACGTCTTCCCGGCCGAGGTCGAGGAGCTGCTGGGGACCCACGACGCCGTGCAGGACGTCGCCGTAGTCGGCGTCGACGACGAGCAGTGGGGCAAGCGGCTGCGGGCATACGTGGTCAAGGCGTCCGGCGCGGACGCCGACGAAGAGGCGCTCAAGGACCACGTGAAGCGCAACCTTGCCCGCTACAAGGTGCCGCGCGAAATCGTGTTCATCGAAGAACTCCCGCGCAACCCTGCGGGCAAGGTGGTGAAACGCGAGCTGCCCGACCCGTGACCGCCTGCGGTCGTGGCCTGCGCACCTTGCGTTGAGTGGCGCGAAATCGGTTTTGGTGGCGCGATATTTCGCGCCACCAAACCAAAAGCGCGCCACTCAACGTCCTGCGATACGTTCGGTGCGAAGTTGGCGGACCATGGCGACCACCTGATCGCCGCGCCGAAACACCTCGACCGGGCCGAACGT
>DATFTS010000471.1:0-3854 GCA_035261645.1 Jatrophihabitans sp.
AACGGACTGCCGAACATGCGCGATCCGAACAGCGAAACGGCGTTCACGCCGGGTCACGGCTTCGGCCTCGGTGCTGACGAGCTGCCGAACAACGGCGCGCTCGGCAAGCAAGACCCGCTCGTTCAGCGGGCATTCTCGGCGTGCCGGTCACTACTCGACGCAGAGATCCGCGCGTCGTCGCTGACGACCCTGGCTCATGACTAAGTCCCTGGCCGTGGTGGTCGCGGTGGTACTCGCCGCCGGCGCCGCGGCCACCGCGTGGTGGCTGCGCACTCCGAAGGCGGGGACGAACGCGCAAGCGGCGGTCGTCGTCGGGACGGCCGCGGTCCAGCGCGCAAACCTCAGCACCACGACGCAGCTGTCCGGAACGCTCGGTTACGCAGGTTCGTACTCGATCGTCGCGCAGCTCAGCGGCACGATCACCGCGCTGCCGGCCCCCGGTCGGGTGATCAGCCGCGGCGCGCGTGTCTACGAGCTCGACGGGTCGGCGGTGTACCTGTTCTACGGCGCAAGGCCGGCCTGGCGTCCGTTCGTTGCGGGCATGACACCGGGCCCGGACGTCCGCGAGCTCGAGCAGAACCTGGCCCGACTCGGCTACGGAGCTGACCTGGTCATCGATCGGGACTTCACCTGGGCGACGGAGGTAGCGATCGAGGCCTGGCAGCGCGCGACCGGCCAGTCGGTCACCGGCAGCGTGGATCTCGGGCGGATCATGTTCCTGCCCGGCCCGGTGCGTATCGAGACGGACAGCGCGCCGCTCGGAGCTCCAGCACAGGCCGGACAACCCGTGCTCGCCGCGTCGTCGCCGCGTCCGGTCGTCACCGTGCAGGTTCCGACGACGCAGGCTTACCTCGTCCGGCGTGGGGACCAGGTGACGATCACCTTGCCGTCTGGCGTCACGACGCAGGGCCACGTCGTAGCGATCTCCACCGTGGCGAGCGACGCCACGCAATCACCGGATCAATCGAACAATGGTCCACAGCAGGTCAGCATCCCCGCCCTGGTCACGCTTGCCAGGCCGGGTGCGGCCGCACATCTCGACCAAGCGCCGGTCACCGTCAACGTGGTGGATCAGACGGTGCGCAACGTGCTGGCGGTCCCGATCACCGCGCTTGTTGCGCTCGCGGGCGGCGGTTACGCGGTGTGGGTCGACGCTAACCATGGGCGCAATCTGGTGCGGGTGACGCCGGGGCTGTTCGCCAACACGCTCGTGCAAGTCAGCGGCAATGACCTGCACGTCGGCGATCGCGTCGAGGTGCCGTCGCAATGACCGTCGTCCTGCAACTGCGCGGCGTGACGAAGCTCTATCCGAGGGTGGGCGTGACGGCGATCGCCGACGTCGACCTCACCGTGGCTGCTGGGGAGACGCTGGCCATCACCGGCCCGTCCGGCTCGGGGAAGTCGACGCTGCTGAACATTCTCGGCACGCTGGAACGCCCTACCAGCGGCGCGGTGCTCATCAGTGGCACGGACGCCGCGCAGTTGCCCGACCGCGCGGTGTCGGCGCTGCGCGCGTGGCGGCTCGGGTTCGTGTTCCAGCAGTTTCATCTGCTCGAACATCTCAGCGTGCTGGACAACGTGGCAACCGGTCTGCTCTACCGCGGCGTGCCGGGTGGGCAGCGGCGGGCAGCAGCGGCGGACGCGCTCGAGCAGGTCGGGCTCGCGCATCGCGCACACCACCGGCCCAGCCAACTCTCTGGTGGCGAGCAACAGCGCACTGCGATTGCGCGCGCCGTGGTGGGTGGCCCGGACATCGTGCTTGCCGACGAGCCGACCGGCAACCTCGACTCATCGACCGGCGCTCAGATCATCCGGCTGATCGCGGGCTTCGCTGGTCCGGGGACGGCGGTGGTCGTGATCACTCACGACCCGACGGTCGCCGCGTCCATGGGCAGGCAGGTGCGGCTGCGCGACGGTCGTGTTGTTGCCGACGTGGCGGCGTGATGCGCTCGCACTTGCGCGCCGTCGACGCGCTGTCGCTGGGCGTGGTGGGGGTGCGCGCGCGCCGGGTCCGGTCGGCGCTCTCCGCGCTGGGCATCGCCGTTGCGATCGCCGCGTTGGTGGCTGTGCTCGGCATCGCCGCCTCGGCGAAGGCCGACCTGCTTGCGCAACTCGGTCAGCAGGGCAACCTGCTCACGCTGGCGGCCGGGCAAACATTCTCCGGCAATCCGGCGCCGCTGCCGACGACGGCTGAGGCGATGGTCCGTGCTGTCCCGCCGGTACGCCAGGTGACTGCGGTCGCGAACGTGAGCTCGGCAACCGTACGGCGCAGCGCCGCGGTGCCGGCGATCCAGACGGGCGGCATCTCGGTGCTGGCTGCTCAGCCGTCGCTGCCCCGCACGGTGTCGGCCGAACTGCTCCGAGGGCACTTCCTGGACGCCGTCGCGAACCGCTATCCCGAGATCGTCCTGGGTTATGCAGCGGCGCAGAACCTGGGTATCGATCAGCTGAGCCCCGTGACGCAGGTCTACGTGTCCGGCCGGTACTTCGTCGTCGTCGGGGTGCTGGCGCCGGTGGCCGTGGCGCCGGAGATCGACGACGCCGCGGTGGTCTCGTTCCCCGTCGCAAGGTCGCTGCTCGGATTGGTGGGTGGACCGACGCGGATCTACGTGCGCGCCGATCCCGACCAGGTTGCCGCGGTCGCCGCGGTCTTGCCGTTCACCGCCTCGCCGCAGCAGCCCGAGGCGGTGGAGGTGCGCCGGCCATCGGACATCCTCCTCGCGCGGATCGCCGCCAAGACCGCGTTCGTCGGCCTCTTTCTCGCCCTTGGCGCTGTTGCGCTCGTGGTTGGCGGCGTCGGCATCGCGAACATCATGGTGATCTCCGTGCTCGAACGCCGCGCTGAGATCGGGTTGCGCCGCGCCGTTGGTGCTCGGGGGCGGCAGGTCGGCTTGCAGTTCTTCCTCGAAGCGACTGCGTTGGCCGCGCTCGGCGGATTGCTCGGGCTCGGGCTCGGCTGCCTTGCTACCGCGGTGGCCGATCATGTCGCGGGCAACCCGGTCACCGTCCCGTCGTACGTGCTCGGTGCCGGACTGGGCGCCGCGGTGGCGGTCGGCGTCCTCGCCGGCGTTTACCCGGCGGTTCGCGCCGCTCGGCTGGCACCCGCCGAGGCCCTGCGGGCGTCGCGTTAGTGCGGCTGCCGCACGCGGGAAGATTCCGCTGATGTCCAGCGACTCATCTTCTGAACTGCGCGGTGTGCTGTTCGACGTGGACGGCACGCTGGTGGACACGACGTTCCTGCACGCGGTGTGCTGGGCCGAGGCGCTGCGCCAGAACGGGCAGTACATCCCGGCCGCCAACCTGCACCACGCAATCGGCATGTCTAGCGATCACCTGCTGGAGAACTGCGTGGGCAAGGATCGCGACACCGAGAAGGACGACGCGATCGTGCAAGCGCATCTCACGCTGTACAAGCAGTGGTGGGGGCGGTTGACGCCGTTGCCCGGCGCCCAGGACCTCCTACGTCACTGCCACGAGCGCGGCCTGCGTGTGGTGCTCGCGTCGTCGGCCAAGGACGAGGAGCTCGGCGCGCTGCGATCGGCCCTCGACGCGGATGACGCGATCGACGCCGCCACCAGCTCATCAGATGCCGGCACCGGCAAGCCGGCGCCGGACATCGTGCTTTGCGCGCTGGGGAAGAGCGGCTTGCAAGCGGACGAGGTCGTGTTCGTCGGCGATGCGATATGGGACGGCTATGCGGCGCAGCGCGCGGGCATCGAGTTCGTCGGGCTCACCTGCGGCGGCACCCCGGAAGCGGAGCTGCGACTGGCCGGGGCACGCGAAGTGTGGACCGACCCGGCCGACCTGCTGAAGAACTTCGACAACAGCGCGCTGGGCGGCATCAGGCAATGACC
>DATFTS010000472.1:0-4142 GCA_035261645.1 Jatrophihabitans sp.
GTCCCGGTAGCCGACCCTGCCGACGTCCCCGCCGTGGAGTTGCGCGGCATCACCAAGCGCTACCCCGGCGTGGTGGCGAACTACAACATCAACATCAGTGTGCTCCGTGGGCACGTGCACGCGATCGTCGGTGAGAACGGCGCGGGCAAGTCCACGCTGATGAAGACCCTCTACGGCATACACAAACCGGACGAGGGCACCATTCTGATCAACGGCGAGGAGGTGCGCTTCTCCTCGCCCGCGGACGCAATCCGGGCCGGCATCGGGATGGTGCACCAGCACTTCATGCTCGCCGACAACCTCACCGTGCTCGAGAACATCGTGCTGGGCGCCGAACCGGAGCACGCCGGGCTGCTCGACTACCGCGAAGCGCGCCGCCGGATCCGCGAAATCTCCCAGTCCTACGGACTGGGGATCCAGCCGGACGTGCTCGTGGAAGAACTCGGCGTCGGCGATCGGCAGCGCGTCGAGATCTGCAAGGTGCTCTACCGCGGCGCCAAGATCCTCATTCTGGACGAACCCACCGCAGTCCTCGTGCCGCAAGAGGTGGACGAGCTGTTCGGCAACCTACGGGAGCTGAAGTCGGAGGGTTTGACCGTTCTGTTCATTTCGCACAAGTTGGACGAGGTACTGGCGGTCGCTGACGAGATCACCGTCATCCGCCGCGGCACCACGGTGGCCACCGTCCGCCCCAGCGAGACCACCGCGCGGCAACTCGCCGAGCTGATGGTCGGTAGCGAGCTGCCGGTGCCGGAGCTGCGCGAGTCGACCGTCACCGACATCGTCGAACTCGACATCCAGGGGGTGACGGTTGAGGACCTGGCCGGCCGCCACGTACTGGACGACGTCAGTTTCACGATCCACAAGGGCGAGATCGTGGGCATCGGTGGCGTGGAGGGCAACGGCCAGGCCGAACTGGTCGAGGCGATCATGGGCCTACGTCCGTTGGTGGCCGGCCACGTCGTCCTTGCCGGCAAGGACATCAGTGACTGGGGCACCCGCCGCCGTCGCACCGCCGGCATGGGCTACATCCCGGAGGACCGGCATCGTCAAGGTTTGATGCTCGAGGCGCCGCTCTGGGAAAACCGCATGCTAGGCCACCAGACCGAGCCGCCGCTCGCGCGCGGTCCGATCATCGATGTGGCCGCCGCCAAGCGCGACACCCAGCGCATCGTCGACACCTACGACGTGCGCACGCCCGGTATCGACGTCACGGCCGCTTCGCTTTCCGGCGGCAATCAGCAGAAGCTCATCGTCGGGCGGGAGATGAGCGGTGAGCCGTCGGTGCTGATCGCCGCACACCCCACGCGGGGCGTCGACGTGGGCGCGCAGGCGGCGATCTGGGATCACCTGCGCACTGCGCGCGCGAGTGGACTTGCGGTGCTGCTGATCTCTGCCGACCTCGACGAGCTGATCGGCATGTCCGACACGCTGCACGTCATCCTGCGCGGCCGGCTCGTTGCGAGCGTCGATCCGAAGACGGTGACGCCGGCCGAGCTGGGTGCAGCGATGACGGGGGCCGAGGCCAGCCGTGCCTCGGCCTCGAGCGCTGCGCCCGGCGCGGCCCGGGCCGCCGCACCGGAAGGAGATGCGTCGTGACCGATCGGCTCTACCGCCTCGGGCTGGCCCTGATGGCGGCCGTGCTGGCCGTTGTGTTCGCGGGCGGGATCACATCCATCATCCTGGCGGTCACGAACCACGACCCGTTCAGCGCGCTGCGCCAGATGTTCGACTACGGCACCAAGCCCGACCAGATCGCGGCCATCATCAACCAGGGCACCACGTACTATCTGTCGGCCGTTGCCGTCGCCATCGGCTTCCGGATGAACCTGTTCAACATCGGCGTCGACGGCCAGTACCAACTGGCCGCGCTGCTCGCGGCGGCATTCGGCGGCGAGGTGATACTGCCGAACGGCGTGCACCAGATCGCGATCATCGTGGTCGCCATGCTCGTCGGCTCGCTGTGGGCCGGCATAGCCGGCGTGCTGAAGGCGACACGTGGCGTCAGCGAAGTCATCTCGACGATCATGCTGAACTTCATCGCCACCGCCATCATCGCTTACCTGCTGACACCCAAGCGACTCGGCCAGCTATCCGGTGAGAACCTCACCACCAAGCCGATCGACGGCTCAGGACAGATCCGTGGCCTGGCGCTCATCCCCGGTTCGCACACCAAGGTGTTCGGCCTGGTCTTCCTCGCGATCATCGTCGGAATCGGGTTCCAGCTGCTCGTTTCCCGCACCATCTTCGGGTTCGACCTGCGCGCCACAGGACGCTCTGCCTCGGCGGCTCAGGCGAGCGGCGTGAACGTCAAGAAGATGATCGTCATCACGATGCTGATCTCCGGCGCGATCGCGGGCCTCGTCAACATGCCCGTGCTGCTCGGCGATGCGCACAACTACTCGCTGAGCACGCCGGCGGGAATCGGATTCACCGGCATCGGCATCGCGCTGCTGGGCCGCAACAACCCGCTCGGCATCGTGATCACGTCGCTGCTGTGGGCGTTCCTCGACACCTCGTCGAACGTCCTGCAGATCAGCAACATCCCGGTGGCCATCGTGTCGATCACCGAGGGCGTCGTACTCTTCTCGGCGGTCATCGCCTACGAGTTGGTGCGCAGATATGGGCTGCGGCTGCAGCAGCGTCGTGTCGGTCGCCAACTCGGCACCGCCGCCCCCGTGCCTGAGGGAGCGCCAGCGTGAGCGCCCCGACAAGTCGCTCCGCTCGCACTCCACGATTTGCCGGGGGCATCGCATGACTCTGCAGGACACGCGCACCGTCGCGGCGCCGATGGAGCCCGGGCCGCCGTCGCGACGCCGCGTCATGATCAACAGTGTCGCGACGCGAGTCATCCTCGCCTCGCTGCTCGGTTTGGTGTTGCTGAGTCTCACTCGCGAGCTGAGCAACAAGCCGGGCCTGACCTCGGCCGGCGCCCTTGGCGGTGCTGTCAACGCCGCGGTCCCGATCTTGCTCGCCGGGCTCGGCGGTCTCTGGGCCGAGCGCTCCGGCGTCGTCAACATCGGCCTCGAAGGCCAGATGATCATGGGCACCTGGTTCGCCGCCTTCTTCGCCTGGCGCACGGGTAGCCCGTGGATGCTGATCGTCGGTGGGCTCGTCGGTGGCCTCATCGGTGGCGTCCTGCACGCGATTGCCACGGTCGGCTTCGGTGTCGACCAGATCATCTCCGGCGTTGCGATCAACATCCTTGCACCGGGGATAGCGAAGTACCTCTCCGGCATCTTCTTCACCACGGCGAAGGGCATCGAGGCGGGTGGCGGTCCGACGCAGTCACCGAAAGTCAAAACCTTCTCCACGTTGCAATGGCACAGCGCCGACCATTGGCTCAGTGACGTGCACGCCCACAACTGGTTCTTCGTCTCTGATCTAGCGGGGCTTCTCGACGGCCTCGTCACCTCGTTGAACGTGTTCACGATCATCGCGCTACTGCTCGTACCGTTGACCTGGTTCATCCTCTGGCGAACCGCGTTCGGGCTGCGACTGCGTTCATGTGGCGAGAACCCCACGGCGGCAGAGACGCTCGGCGTCAAGGTCTACAGGATGAAGTCGACCGCCGTCGTGATCTCCGGACTGCTCGCCGGGCTTGGTGGCGGCTTCCTCGTCGACTACACCGGCATCTACCACGAGAACCAGACCGCTGGCCGCGGGTTCATCGGCCTGGCCGCGATGATCTTCGGAAACTGGCGGCCTGGCGGACTGCTCGCCGGGTCGGGGCTGTTCGGCTACACCGATGCGCTGCAGCAGCAGTCGAGCACTGCGACGGTGCATGCCTTGCTGCTGATCGTCGCGATCGTGCTGGGGCTCGTAGCGCTGTACGGGCTGTACAAGCGGCGGATGGTGTCCGCGAGCGTCTCGACCGTCATCGCCGCCCTTGTGCTGGCGTGGTACCTGAACACGTCGAGCATCCCGTCCGAATTCGCCACGTACAGCCCGCAGATCATCACGCTGTTCGTGCTCGCGCTGGCGTCCCAACGGCTGAGACCGCCGGCAATGGACGGCATACCTTGGCGACGCGGCCAAGGTGCGTAGCCGGCAATGACGCCTGTTCTGGACCTCGACCTGACCTCGCCCGAGGTCGTCGCCGATCCGTACCCGTACTTCGCGGCGGCGCGCAAGGTCGCAGC
>DATFTS010000473.1:0-6461 GCA_035261645.1 Jatrophihabitans sp.
CCGCAGCAGCTCAGCTCCCTGATCGGACGCGAGGATCTCGTTCGCGAGATCGCCGAGGAGGTGCGCTGCACCGGCCTGGTCACGCTGACCGGGGTTCCAGGTGTCGGCAAGACTCGCCTTGCTCTCGAAGTGGGCGACGAGCTGTCGGGCGAGTTCCCCGAGGGCGCGTGGCTGGTCGAGCTGGCCACGGTAAGCGAGGCGGCGTCGATCCCGGCCGCAATCGCAACCGTGCTGGGGGTCACCCCGCAGGGCGACGTGCCGCTCATGGACACGGTCTCCGAGGCGCTGGCCGGAAGGCGCCTGTTGCTGGTCGTCGACAACTGCGAGCACGTGCTCGCAGCGGCGGCGTCGGCACTCGAGGCGATCCTCAGCCGGGCCGAGAACGTCAGGCTGCTCGCCACGTCTCGCGAGCGCCTCCAGGTCGACGGCGAGACGGCGTTGACGGTGCAACCGCTGGCCCTCGACGGCGGCGTGACTTCTGAAGCGGTGACGCTGTTCGTCGACCGGGCGCGAACCGTGCGACCGGAGTTCGGACTGCAGGATCTGGAAACCGCCGCGGCGGTGCTGAAGATCTGCGAGACGCTCGATGGGCTGCCACTGGGGATCGAGCTGGCCGCGGCCCGGATGGCGGCGATGAGCGCAGTCGAGGTCCGTGACCGGCTGGCGGATCGATTCCGGCTGCTCAGGGTCTCGACTGCGGGACCGCAGCGCCAGCACACGCTGCGCCACGCGGTGGACTGGTCTTACACCTTGTTGAGCCCGGATGAGCAGCACCTGCTCCGCGCTGCCTCGGTCTTCGCCGGCGGCTTCGACCTTGCCGGCATCTGCGCCGTTGTCGGCGCTTCGGACGACGTGGAGGTCCTCGGACGTCTCGATTCGCTGGTCCGCAAATCGCTTCTCGTGGCCGACCATGCAACGTCACACACGCGGTACAGCATGTACGAGACCATCCGCCAGTTCGCTGAGGACCGCCTTGCCGAGGCGGCCCGGCTGGAGCAGGCGCGCGAGCGGCATGCGGCGCATTTCGCGCAGAGCGCTGCCGAGCGGTGGGAGTACTGGAACGGGCCCGAGTGGCGCGCCGCCGTCGATTGGGTCGAGACGGAGTTGGACAATCTTCGCGCCGGATTCCGTTGGAGCGTCCGGCAAGGCAATCTCGACGTGGCGACGGACATCGCCGCGCACGCGGCACTCATCGGCTTTTCCGTCCAGCTGTTCGAAACCATCGGGTGGGCCGAGGAGTTGCTCGCGGCCGCGGCCGCAGCCGATGTCCGCCGTCTTCCGCGCCTTTACGCGGCAGCCGGCCTTGCCTGCTTCGCCGGACGTGCCGAGCCGGCCCGCGCCAACGCACACCTGGCCACCGAGTTGGAGGTCGACCCCCGCTATGACGGGTGCGAGCCCGGATACGCCACCTTCATCGAGGCCCTTGGGCAGGTCTACTGCGGCGACCTGGCGCGTTATGTAGAACTGACCGGCGCTGTTGCGAGCCGGTACGGAAGCGACCGCGGCTACGGTCTGGCTGCCTACGTCGACGGCCTCCAGTCGGCCGGGCGGACGGCGGAGGCGCTGGCGCTAATCGAGGAATCGGTCGCGGCTGCGCGCGAACTCGGCAATCCCTACTGGATCTCTTACGCGTTATGGATCGCGGGCCTAGCGCTGTCCAAGGGCGACGACGCCCGTCGCGCACTCACCGCCTTGGACGAGGGTGTCGCGTTCGTGCGCGAGCAGCGCGTCCATTTCTTCGACGGCTTCCTGGCACGGGACGCCGCGCGACTACACACGACGGACGGCGACCCTGCGGCGGCGCTGGTCTTGTTCGACGAGGCCATTGCCGCGTTCCACCGGGCGGGGAACGTCCCGCAGCTGATCATCACGCTGGCCAGCGTGCCCGCCCTGTTCGAGCGTCTTGACCGTCAGGTTCCGGCAGCGAGACTGCTCGGCGCGATGAGCCGGCAGCCGTCCAGCCGCCACCATGTCCCTGACCTCAAGGACGTCGGTGATCGGCTCGCCGTGCAGCTCGGCAACAGCCGGCTGCGCGAGCTGACCTCTGACGGGGGAGAGCTCGATCTCAACGATGCCGCGAACTACGCCCGACAGCAGATCGCCGCGGCGCGCCGCGATCCGATGCCGACGGCCCGCCAATCCCATCCCGGCGCGCTGAGCCGTCGCGAGCTCGAGGTACTGCGCCTGATCGCCGACGGCCGAACCACGACCGAGATCGCAGCGCAACTGTTCATCTCGTCAAGGACGGCCGAACACCACATCCAGCACATCTACACCAAGATCGGCAGCTCCAGTCGCGCCGCGGCAACCCGCTGGGCCATCGAGCATCACGTCGTCGACGTCACCACCCCACGCTGACCTCCGGGGGACCGGCCGTGGGCCGGGGCCTCGCCGCCCTCCGGCCAAATAGGCAAATAGGTAGGTCAACCGATGTCGCGCCACGCGGCGGGTTGAAGGATCGGAGCCACGTCAGTCGAATCCGGCAGGCGAGGACGGGCGATCTCACTGGCCCACAGATCAAGGAGAACCACGATGATTCTCGCAACGACGACGGTCGAGAACGTCGACCGATTCCTGGAGGTGTTCGGCACGAAGGGCGCCGACAAGCGCGCCGATCACGGCTGCAAGGGCTCGACCGTGTTCAGCGACCCCAACGAGCAGAACCGGGTCTGGGCGCTTTTCGACTGGGACGAGCAGGGGTGGGCGAGCTTCGTCTCCGACCCCGAGGTTGCGCCGATCCTGAAAGAGGCCGGCCACCTCGGCAAGCCGCAGGGCGCGCAGCTGCTCGCGGTCTACGACGCGTAGGGATGGGCCGGGGTCATGACAACCACGATCAACCGCTCTGCTGCGGTCGGCGTCATCACCGATCAGAGCGGCGCCCTCTCATTCATGGGGATCGCCAATGCGAACGTGGCCAGGATGGTCGTCCGCGACATCAACGCACGCGGCGGCCTGCTCGGTCGACCAATCTCGCTCTTTCTCGAAGACAGTGCCACCGACGACGACACGGCGCGGATCGCCGCGGCGAGGCTGATCGAAGAGGCGCAGGTGGACGTCGTCATCGGTGGCATCTACAGCTCGACGCGGCAAGCGATCAAAGCTCCGGTGGTCGATCAGGCCGGCAGGCTCTACATCTACCCGGAGCAGTACGAAGGGCAGGAATGCCACCCGCTCATCTTCTGCACCGGCCCGGTGCCTGCGCAGCAGATCGAGCCCTTCATCCCGTGGCTGATGCAACACACGGGAGCCCGGCGGTTCTATCTGCCGTCGGCCGACTACATCTGGCCGCACACGCTCAACAAGAAGGTCCGTGAGGTCGTCTCGGCCGGCGGCGGTGAGATCCTCGGCGAGGAGTACTTCCCGCTCGATCACACCGACTACCGGCGGGTCGTCGCCGACATCATGTCGAGCGGCGCCGAGGTGGTGTTCAACACCATCGTGCCGCCCGGGCTCAGCCCGTTCCTCGAACAGCTGCACGACGCCGGCTTCGGGGCGCGCGGCGGGCACCTCGTCTGCACCTACTTCGACGAGAACTTCCTCAATCTGGTGCCGCCCGAGCACGTCGAGGGCCTGTACGGATGCCTGGACTACTACCGATCGGTTCAGGATCGGTTCAGCATCCAGCTTCTCAACCGATACGAGGCGCTCTACCCCGGCAGCGCGATGTTCACCGCCGGCAGCGCGTGCTCAGGAACGTATCGGGCACTCAAGTTCTGGGAGGCCGCGGTCAACGAGGCGGGTTCGTTGGACCAGGACGACGTGATTGCGGCGCTGGACCACGCGGCGATTTCCGAGGGTCCGGGCGGTCCGGCGGCGATGGTCCCCGGTCAGCACCACGTCCGCATGAACATGTACATCGCGCAAGCCGAGGGCGCTCGGTTCAAGGTGGTCAAGAACCTGGGTCAGATCGATCCGAAGGAGTGCGACGTCGTGCCCGGCTGACAGCCGAGCGCACTGTTCGCGAACTGTGTCACCGATGCGCTAGGCGGATGGGCCGAGCGACGGCACCGCCCCGGACTGGTGGTCACTCGGTCCATCTTTCAGTTCGACGAACAAAGCATGCGTGCCGGTGTCGCCGATGTTCTCACCCGCATGCTCCTGCGCGTCCAGCCAGCGTGCCTGGCCGGCCGGCAACTCCACCTCGACCTGTCGATCGCCGCTGCTGATGCGACGCCGGAACCCGGTCAGCGTGTACATGACGCTGTCCGGGTGTCGGTGCGGCGAGGTTCGATCACCGGGCTCGTCGCGGTACTCGAGCACACGGACCCGCTCGTTCTCGAAGATCACCCGGTACAGGGTCGGGTCGGTGCATGTTGGATCGTCACTCACGCCGCGCCTCCGAGAGATTCATGGGACTCAAGTATCATGATGGCGTGAACGTACCGTATGAGGACAGCGGTCGGCGAGCTCAGAAGGCGCGCACCCGTGCCGCCCTCGCGGCGGCAACTCAGCGGCTGTTCGCCCAGGGACTGACGCCGGGCGTCGACCAGGTCGCCGATGAGGCGGGCATCTCGCGCACCACCGCCTACCGGTACTTCCCCAACCAGCGTTCACTGCTGGCCGTGGCGTTTCCGGAGACCGCCGCCGACTCGCTGCTGTCCGAGCCCGCTCCCAAACGCGTGTCGGATCGCCTTGATCAGTCCGTCGAGCGGCTGGCGCGGTTCAACCTGAGGTGGGAACCGCAACTGCGTGCCCAGCTGCGAGCCTCGCTCGAACCGGACAGCGACCAACCGCCGTTGCGTCGCGGGCGCGCAATCACCTGGCTGGAAGAAGCTCTCGCGCCGCTTCGGACAAACCACCCGACGGTCGACGTGCACCGCCTCGCCGTCGCTATTCGCGCGGCAACCGGCATCGAATCACTCGTCTGGCTGACCGACGTCGCCGGCCTCGACCGCCATGCGTACGTCGAGCTGGCCCGCTGGACTGCCCGCGCGTTGCTGGACGCCGCCGTCAAGGACGGCCGCCAAGCCAAACCACCCGCACACCGGTGAGCCACCTCAAATTCCACCGGGGACAACGTTAAGCGGCTTCGAGAGCCTCGGCGAGTTCCTGGATGGTGCGACCGTGCTGCCGGTTCGCGAGGGCGTGCCCTGCGGCGATGAGTACGGCGATGGGCCAGTCGATCACTTCGAGCGCGGCTAGCAGACCGACCGCGCCGTAGTACGCAAGGTGTTCCGGCGCGGGAAGGCGAACGGTCCCGATCACTGGAAGGTCGATCGCGCCATGCTCGAGCGCGTCGACACGGCGGGCAGCGGGGCGGGCTGAGTCACCAAGGCCTGCGGGCCGATCTTGGACTGGGGTCGTCTGGTCGTCCATTCGTGCCTCCCAGCGTTGCGGTGTGCCCGTCGCGTTGCCTCCTGCCGCGGCGGGCGAGCTCGGGCCGCGGTGTCGACGACGCCCATTGCGGGTCCCGACGAAGTGGCGTTTGCTGGTTGTTCAGCCAGCGTCTTTCCGACGGTAATCCTTCAATTCGAAGGGGTGCACACCGCGGATGCTGCCGACACGTCTTGCGTCAGTTATGCCCCGGGCCGTGCGAGATGGCCTTTCGGTCGGGGCAGAACTCCTAGGCACTGGACGGGTGCGCCGCAGCTGGGTGGGCAACGGTCGGGCGTGGATCGAGCTGCGGGGCCTGGACGGGCCGGGCGGTGACGACCTTGCCAGCGGCGTGCTCGCCGCGGTTCGGCGCGCGCCAGGGGTTCGCGGCGCGGTGCTGAACCGCGCTGTGTCACGGCTCGTGGTTGAGCTGGATTCGGATGCTGCGCCGGTCAGCGAGTTGGTTGCCGGCATCGAACATCTGGAGCGGCAATTCGCCGCGCGCGAGACTGAGGGCGTCGCTGGGCCGGCCGGGTCGCCGGCCGACCGCAGGCAGGGCGTGAATTCGCTGGTGGATCTGCCCGGCGACGGCGTGGTGATGGCCGGACGAGCGCTGGCGTTGGGCGCGGACGGCCTTGGTCTGGCGTTCGCGCTCGCCGGGCGTGTCCTCCGGTGGCCACGGCCTACTCGAGCGGTGGCTGCGCCGGTGGCATTGATCGACGCCCAGCCCAGGGCGCGGCGCGCGCTCGAGCGGCGACTAGGTGTGGATGCCACCGACGTCGTGGTCGCACTCGCGAACGCCGCGGCCCAGGCGTTGGCGCAGAGTCCGGGCTCGCTTGCCGTGGACCTGCTCGTTCGCGGCCTGAGCCTCGCCGAGGCGCTTGCCGGCCGGCGCGCTTGGCGGCGGCATGAGCCGGAGCTTTTCCGTCAGGCCTTGTGTGCGCAGGCGTTCGGCGGGAGCAGACAGCATCGGGTGGTCGCAGGCCCGGGCGAGAGGTATTCGGACGCCGCGGCGGCCGCCGGTCTGCTCGGGGCGGCAACGCTCGGCCTGGTCACCGGGAGGGCTGAGCCAGCCGCAGACGCGCTGCTGGTTGCCGTCCCCCGCGCGCTGCGCACCGCGCGGGAGTCCTTTGCCGCCACCCTGGCCG
>DATFTS010000474.1:0-1892 GCA_035261645.1 Jatrophihabitans sp.
ACACCGTCACACCCGGCCGGGGTCGGCTGGGTTGCCCGCCCGACGTTCGCGCCGGAGAACTGGTCGTTCTCCTCGGCGCTGATAACGAACTCGGTGTTGGCGGGAGTGATGCCGTCCGCCGCGAGACGCTGGAAGAACGTCTTGAAGGCGGCGTCGTAAGCCTTCGCGTTGTTGACGTAGCAGTTGTCACCGGGACCCAACGGCTTACCGCTGCCGGTCGCTGGGGCTGTCGTGCACGAGCCGCTGGTGCCGGCCTTGCGCTCGTGCAGGTCGGAGATGTAGCCGTAGGTCACCGGGACGCCCGACTCCTGCATGTCGGCCATCATGGCCAGCGTCTGCGTGGCCACCGGGCTGAAGCCAGGGAAACCGGGGTGGTTGGTGAGGAATGCCCCGTTGATCTGGTTGCCGTTCAGGTCGACGAGGTTTCCCGCCGCGTTGGTCACCTGGTAGCCGTTGTGCGTCAGGTTCGGCGTGCCGGCGCCGAGTTGCGGCGCGATGTAGCGGTGCCCGAACAGCGCCTGGTAACCGTTGTAGCCACCCGGCTCGGTCGGCAGCAGGTCCGGCGAGGCGGTGGCGGACGGAGTTGTCTGCCCGTTCTTCACGGCCTGTGCATTCGCGCAGATCGCGTCGCCGCTCGCGCAGTGGACGGCCTCGCCGACGTAGTCGGCCACCTCGGGGTCCTTGAACGAGTCAGCGTCGCTGTTGAGCTGCGCGACCTCTGGGGAGTTGGCGCCGAACACGGTCGGGATGTCGACCTTTGCGTTCTCGAGCACCATGTTCGCCGTCGAGAAGTCACCGACGGTGCAGCCTGCGCGGGTGAACGGCACCCACGGTGCCGGCGTGATCTTGTTCGGCGTGCCGGTGGCCGGCACCTTGTCCGAGTAGACCATCGTCGGCGTGGTGTCGTGCCCGGCGGCAGGCGTCGAGGCGGTGTCGGCCACCGGGCTCGTCCAGTAGGCGAACGAGGCGGCGGGGTCGGTCGTGCCGTCCGGGTTGTACGTCTTGTAGGAGTTCGAGACCGGTTGGCCGTGCCGGTCACCGTAGAGGCCGGTGTAGATCGACAGGCTGTCATCCGCCGTGTGGGCGATCATCGGGGTGTGCACGTTCGAGAACACCGTGCCGTTGGACTTCAGGAAGTTGAGCAGGGTCGGCATCTGCTCGAGGTCGGACGGCACGTTCGGGTTGTCCCGGAAGAAGTGGACGTTGTCGAACACGATGTTGACGACATGCTGCACGCCGTTGCCGAGATGGCAACTGCTCGGCGGATCGGCGCTCGCAGGTGCCGTCACAGTGACGGCTGCTGCGGCGACGGCCGCACCTGCGACGAGCGTCGCGGTGGCGAGCCCGGCAGTACTGCGGCGTACAGGACCTTGTCGAAGACGCATGTGGCGCTCCCCCAAAAACGGACAAAACACGGACGAAGATCACGCTAGCCGTGTCTGGGCAAAAGCACAGCAAGCAAGCTCCAATTGCTTCTCGCTGTTCATCCCCTGCTAGTGGACTGGGGAGCCAGCCCTACCGCGAGCGGGTCACTGCTTTTCGGCGTGTCCGGTGAACTCGGCCATCGAGTTGTAGACGCCGGTCCGGCGCAGCCACATGTCGCGGGCGCGGATCGGCAGGATGCCACTGACCACCTTGTTGAGACGTGACGTCCACGGGACGATCAGGAATGGGCCGCCGTTGAGCATCTCTTTCCACGCCTGGGCCACCACCTGCTCCTGCTCGAGCATCGGCGTGAGCAAGATGCCTTTCGCCCCGTCGAACATGCCGGTGTTGATGTAGGTGGGGCAGACGGTCGTGACGCGGACGTGCCGGTGCCCGGCCTGCTCCAACTCGAGCCGGACCGAGTCGGACCAGCCGACGGCCGCCCACTTGGAGCCGCAGTACGCGGC
>DATFTS010000475.1:0-4420 GCA_035261645.1 Jatrophihabitans sp.
GCCAACGAGTCAGCCGAGTTCGGCGGGCAGCGGTTCGTCGTGCACGACCCGCAGCCGCGACACTGCACGGGTGAGCACGACATAGAGCCGGCGCAGTCCGTCCACCCTGCTCGGTTCCGCGGCCACGATGGCGGCCGGCTCGACCAGCACGACGGAGTCGAACTCGAGTCCCTTTGCGGTGGACGCCGGCACCACGGCCACTCGCGGATCGACGCCTTCGTCGAGCGGGTGGGCGTCGAGCCCGGCCGCGCGCAGTTGGGTGAGCACCGCGCCGGCCAGCGCGTCAGGCACGATCACCCCTACCGAGCCCTCGATGGCGGTGCAAGCGCTTACCTCGTCGATCAAGGCCCGGCGCGCCGAGAAGCCGAGCGCGCCGTCGCCTTGACGAACCGACTGCGCCGGCGGGACGTCTGCCGCGATGTGCGGCAGCAGCCGGTTGGCGAGATCGAGTACCTCGCCCGGCACGCGATAGCCGACCGTCAGCGGACGGACGGCCGCGTCGTGGCCGAGGTGCTCCAGCGTCGCCTGCCACGACCCGAGCGCCCACGGTGTCGTCGCCTGTGCGAGATCGCCGAGGACCGTCACCGAACCGAGCGGGCAGCGGCGGGCCACCGCGCGGCACTGCATCGCCGACAGGTCCTGGGCCTCGTCCACTACGGCGTGGACGAACGTCGGGGTGCCGTGCAGCATCGCATCCAACTCGTCGAGCAGAACGGTGTCGGCCGGCGTCCACTTGATCGCGTTCAGCGACCTCGGCGCCGGGCGGTGCAGCGGCGCGCGCTCGTCGTCGGTCAGCGTCGTGCGCGAACACCGTTCGAGGAACGCCGGGTCGTCGTACAGCCGGGCGAGCAACGCGGGCGCGCTGAGTTCGGGCCAGACGGTGTCGACCCACTCCCGCACCGCAGGCGAGCGAGCCACCCGCGCGGTCTCGGCGTCACTGGGCGCGCCGCCCGCGTCCTCGCGCTGGCGCCGGACGTCCTCGGCCACCTGGGTGCGCAGGCGTTCACGGGCCACCGACCAGCGCAGCCCGCTGCCGAGCGCGCGGCGGGCATCGTCGACGTAGCGGCGCAGGTGGTGGGCGCCGATCCGGTAGCGCTTGGTCCCGACGATCGCGACTACGTCGTCTGTTGGTTTGGCGACGTTGGTCAGCAGGGCGCGACGAAGTACGTCGGCGATCCGTGCGTCGCCCTTGAGCACCGCAACCTCGGCAGGTTCGCTACCTTTCGCGCTCCATCCCAGCAGCCCGGCGATCGTGCTCTGGGTGATGCCCACCTCGCCGAGCGAGGGCAGCACCTGCCCGATGTAGTGCAGGAACGCGGCGTTGGGGCCGACGACGAGTACACCGGAGCGGCGCAGCCGGTCGGGGTAGGTGTAGAGCAAATAGGCGGCGCGGTGCAGGCCGACCGCGGTCTTGCCGGTGCCCGGCGCTCCCTGGATGCACAGCGAGCTGTCCAGATCGGCTCGGACGAACTCGTCCTGGTCGGGCTGAATTGTCGCGACGATGTCGCGCATCGGCCCGACGCGTGGGCGCTCGATCTCCTGCCGGAGCAGGTCGGAGCCCAGTCCTAGCGCCTCACCGCGATCGAGGTGCTCGTCCTCGAAGGACGTCAGCCGGCCGGCGGCGAAACCGAAACGGCGGCGCAGGTGCACACCCATCCGCTCGTCAGGCGTCGCGCGGTAGAAGGCGCCCGCGACCGGTGCGCGCCAGTCGATCACCACCGGATCGCCGGTGGCGTCGCGTACATGCCGGCGTCCGATGTGGAACACCTCGAGGCCGCCGCCGCCGTCCTCGCGGTCTCGATCGATCCGTCCGAAGAACGGCGGGGCGTCGGGAGCAGCATCGAGCGCCTCTAGTCGCTCGGCGCGTACCCGACCTAGCGCGTGGCTCGCCAGTTCATCGACGCCGTAGTCGGCGATGTGGCTCGCGCTCTCGCGCATGGCGACGACGCACCGGCGTGCCAGTTCCAGGTGCGACGCCTCGGCGCTGAGTGGATCTTCCACGCGCTCGCTGGCCGCCGAAAGGTCGGGGGACCGGTCGTCACCCGGACGATCGCGAGCAGCGATCTCGGGAGGGGAGTTCACGGTTCATCAAGAGTACGCCCCGGCGACAGACCGTTTTCTCCCATGCGCTGGTGAGTTATCCACAGATCTGCGGGTCTGCTTGTCATGATCGATAATGCCGTGATTAGGTCTGCGCACGGAAGGTGCGCCGGACCACCGTGAGTGCGGTGCGCACGCGTTCAAATCCTGATGACCAGTCAATGGTCAGTGGGACACGCCTGCGCGGCCATACCCCCTTCCGCAGGGGCAGGTATGTTCTCACGTTCCACCGCGCGATCACGGTTCGCGCTGGTTGCTGCGGTCAGTGCGGCCGTTGTCGTCGGTTCCGTCGCGGTCGGCAACTGGGCCGCGGCCGCGCCGGCCGGCGGTGGCGCGACGCCGGGGCTTGCGGCCGGCGTGCCGATCGCGAGGAACTCGCTGGCCGGCTCAGCGAACCCCGCAGGCAAGCTGCCGATGGGGTTGCCGCCCGGCGTGCCGGCGAAGGGGCGCTACGCCTTCCTGCTCCGGCTGGCCACCCAGCCGACGTCGCTCGTGTTCAACCAGGTCAAGTCCGCGCGTGGCATCGCATCGGCCAGGTCGGCTGCCTCGTCCCAACTTCGTGCCGTGCAGTCCGCGCAGAGCCAGGTGATCTCCGCCCTGCCCAGCGACAGCCAGGTGCTCTATCGAATGCACGCGCTGATGGCCGGTGTGGCGGTGACCACCGACGTGCGCAACTACGCGAAGCTGCGTTCCATCGGCAACGTCGCGGCCGTCTACCCGATCGCGCCGAAGACAACCTCGAACTCCTACGCGGTGCCGCTGCAGAAGGCGACCCAGGTGTGGCAGTCCACCGGCGACCTGGGCGCGAACGCGACCGTCGCAGTGATCGACACCGGCGTCGACTACACGCACGCCAACTTCGGCGGCCCTGGCACGACGGCCGCGTACAAGACGGCGTTGGCCAACGACACGAAGCCAGTCAGTACGGGCGGCCTCGACGGCAGCAAGTTCGACCTGACGACGAAGGACGCCCACGGCCACCTCGTCGGCTTCTGGGACTTCGCCGGTGACAAGTACGACCCCAGCAGTCCGGACGCGAAGATCGCGACACCGCACCCCGACCCCAACCCGCTCGACTGCGACGGCCACGGCAGTCACGTCGCCGGCATCGCTGCGGGCTACGGCGAGAACACCGACGGCAGCACCTTCACGGGTGACTACACCGCGCTGGGCGCCAAGACACCGTCCGACTACCAGAGCATGTTCCGTATCGGCCCGGGCATGGCGCCCAAGGCCCGGCTCTATGCCTATCGGGTGTTCGGCTGCGCAGGGAGCACGGACCTCGTTTCCGAGGCCATCGACAAGGCGATGGATCCCAACGGCGATCTCAATCCGGCCGACCACGTCGACGTCATCAACATGTCGATCGGGTCCGACTACGCCTCGCCGCAGGACGGCGACTCGGTCGCTGCGAACCTGGCTGTACAGGCCGGCATCACCGTCGTCGCGGCGGCCGGCAACGCCGGCGACATCTACGACGTCGCCGGCTCCCCCGGCAGCGCCACCCAGGTGATCGCCGCGGCGGCGAGCGCGGACAGCTACTCCCAGGTCGACGCCATGCAGTACTCGATCGACGGCAGCGCACAGACTCCGGCCGGTGCCGAACGCTCGGCCGCGTACGACTGGGCGACCAAGCCCGACCTCGGCGCGGTAGCGGGCATCGACGCGAACAAGGTCGCCATGCTCGCACCCGGATCAACGAACCTGGACGCCTGTGACCCGCTCGACAAGGCGGATGCGGCGGCGGTCCAAGGCAAGATCGCGTTCGTCGAGTGGACGGACGACGACGTCACCCGCAGGTGCGGGTCGGCGGCGCGTGCCGCGAACATCGCGAACGCCGGCGCCACGGGCTTCATCTACGCCGATGACCAGGAGACGTTCTCGGCGGCCATCACCGGCTCGGACACGATTCCCGGCGTGATCGTCACCAAGTCCGCGGGCGATGCCATCCGCAGCGCGTTGCTCGCATCGAAAACCGTCACCGTCAGCGGTACGACGGCAAACGGCTTCGGCCAACTGGTCCCCGGCATGGACGACACGGTCGCAGGCTTTTCCTCACGGGGGATCGGTGACAACGGCAACGTCAAGCCGGATGTGACCGCTGTGGGTCAGACCGTCTTCTCGACCGGCATGGGCACCGGCAATCAGGGCCTCAATGACAGCGGCACGTCGATGGCGTCGCCGATGGTCGCAGGCGAGGCGGCGCTCATTGCGTCGCTGCACAAGGCGAGCCCAAGCGCGCAGGCCAACTGGACGCCGGAGCAGATCAAGGCCGACATCATGAACACCGCCGACCAGGACGTGTTCACCGGCTTGAACC
>DATFTS010000476.1:0-2882 GCA_035261645.1 Jatrophihabitans sp.
TCGCAGGATGGCGCGATCGACGTCGGGCATCCTGGCCACTGACCAGCCTTCGGCATAACGCGCGAGCAACTCGTCGATGCGATCGCGATGCCCCTGCACCCCCTCGACGAGCGCGATCGTGTAGTCGTTCACCGGCGGGTCGCCGAGAGCAACCCGCTCGGCGAGCGTGGTCAGCGGATCGATCTCGCGCAGATCCGACGCGTACAAGACGTCGACCGCGCGCTTACGCGCCTTCGACCTGGCAGCCACTCTTCGATCAGCTGCTGACGCGGCCGAGGTAACGGCCGTCCCGAGTGTCGACCTTGACCTTCTCACCGGTGCTGACGAACAGTGGCACCTGGATCTCGGCACCGGTTTCTAGGGTGGCCGGTTTGGTGCCGCCGGTCGCCCGGTCGCCCTGGAGACCCGGGTCGGTGTGGCTGATGGTGACCTCGACGCTGGTCGGAAGCTCGATGTAGAGCGGCGCACCGTCGTGAACCGCGATGACGACCTCCATGTTGTCGAGCAGGTAGTCGGCGTTCTGCGACACGGTGTCGGCCGGGACGTGCACCTGGTCGTAGGTCTCGCTGTCCATGAAGACGAAGTCGCTGCCCTCGCGGTACAGGTAGGACATCGCGCGCTTGTCGACGTTCGCCGTCTCCACCTTGGTGCCGGCGTTGAAGGTCCGGTCGACGACCTTGCCGGACAGCACGTTCTTCAGTGTGGTGCGAACGAACGCGCCGCCCTTGCCGGGCTTGACGTGCTGGAACTCGACGATGGTCCACAGTTGCCCGTCGAGGTTCAGGACCAGCCCGTTCTTCAAGTCATTGGTGGTAGCCACGAGGGGCCAGTCTAGTGCGACCGCAGGGGCCGCTCGCTCACGTGCGGCGAACGACGCCTCGCAGTACGCCGGCCGTGCTTATTACTGACGAGTAACTTCATCGGTTGAGCGGCCGTCCGTTCGCCCAGGATGATCGCAGCATGGCGAAGCCGATCGAGCGACAGACGTTGATCTTCGACGCCGACGACACGCTGTGGGAGAACAACGTGATCTTCGAGCGGGTCGTCGACGACTTCATCGACTGGGTGGCGCATCCGACCTTGGAACCCGCCGCGGTCCGCGCGCTGCTGGCCGAGATCGAGGAGGCGAACATCGTCGCGCACGGTTACGGCAGCAAGGTGTTCCTGCGCTCGCTTGCGGAGTGCTTCACGCGGCTCACCGAGCGACCCCTCGGCGATGCCGAGCGCGCGCGCATGGACGAGTTCACCGCGGCGTTCGCTTCGGGCAAGGTGGAGTTGCTGCCAGACGTCGCGGCCGTCCTAGATGAGCTCGGCCAACGACACGAGCTGTACCTCATGACGAAAGGCGCCGACGAGGAGCAGCAGCGCAAGATCGACGCGTCCGGCCTCGCGGCGCACTTCGCCGGTGTCGACATCGTCCCGAGCAAGGACCCGGACACGTATCGATCGGTTGTGGCCCGTCGGGGCTTGGCCAGTGAGCGGACGTGGATGATCGGTAACTCCCCGAAGTCGGACATCCTCGCCGCCCGCGCCGCCGGACTGCGCGCGGTGTTCATCCCGAACCCGAACACCTGGGCCCACGAGCACGCCGAACTGGACATGACCGACGCCGGAATCCTGCACCTGCAGGGGTTCGGCCAGCTCACCGCCCACTTCTGAGCTACGCCGGCGCCTCGACAGCCTCGACCCGCTCCTGCGACGGGAGCGCCGGGAAGCCATGAGCCCGGCGCAGCACCATCCAGACCGGCCCGGCCAGCACGATCAGCGCCGCAAGAATGATCCCGGTCCACGTCGTCGTAGTACCGAGCAGTTTCAGCGCCGACGCCAGCAGGACGAAGGCGAGCGCGCGGCGGATGAGGGCACCACGGAGCCGCGACGACAGTTGCGCCCCGATGTAGGCACCGGGGATCGATCCCAGCAGCAGCGCGCCGGTCACAGACAGCTTGAGGTCGCCGAACAGGATGTGCCCGAGTGCTGCGGAGGCCACTAGCGGCACCGCCTGCACGAGGTCGGTGCCCACCAGCGAACTGGCCCGCAATCGGGGATACAGCAGCATCAGCGCGATGATGATCAGCGAGCCGCTGCCCACCGACGTCATCCCGACGACCAGTCCGCCGACGATGCCGATGATCACGGTCGGAATCACTCGGATGGTGACTTCCGGCGGCCCTGCCGGGTCGGCCGCACGTCGGCCGTCGCGGTGTCGAGCCCGCTCGGCCAACCGCAGGTAGGCCCGCGCGAACAGCCCGAGCGCCGCGATGATCAACGCGACGCCGAGCGCCTTCTGGACGGCGTCGTTGACGCTGCCACTGTTGCCGACCCCACGCATGATGAGCACGCCGCAGAACGCCGCAGGCACAGAGCCCAAACAGAGCCATCGGACGAGGTCGAGCCGCACCGTGCCGTTGCGCAGATGCACGAACGACCCGACTGGTTTCATCACAGCACTGGCGACCAGGTCGCTCGACACCGCGGCCAGCGGGGCGACGTTGAAGAACAGCACCAGGACCGGTGTCATCAGGGCGCCGCCGCCCATGCCGGTCAGGCCGACGACGACACCGATGCCCAGCGCGGCAAGCGCGAGAGTCCACCAGTGCACAGCAACCTCGGCATCGTTGGTCAGGTCCAGCTGTCCTCGAACTCTACAGAGATGCGATGAATGCCCGGGCCCGCGCCCGCATCAGCGCTGAGCGAAGCGCTACTTCTGTGCTGTCGACACGCAGCCCGGCCGAGGTCAACATCGCCACGATGTCGCTGACGCCACGATTGCGGCCGCGCGACGGTAGGCGCGTCGGCTCCACGAGGACGATCTTGCCGTGGTCCGTCACCACCCGAGCCAACTCGGCGATCCCGGCGCGCTGGTCGAGCCAGTAGCCGAACGA
>DATFTS010000477.1:0-1948 GCA_035261645.1 Jatrophihabitans sp.
GAGTACACCCTCGAGATGTACAAACCTGCGGCGAAGCGCCGCTGGGGCTACTTCGCGTTACCGGTGCTGCACGGCGATCAGCTGATCGGCAAGGTGGACGCCAACGCCGACCGGGGTGCCTCGACCCTGCGGGTGCACGCCATCCATCAGGACATCCGTTTCACCAAACCGATCACCAAGGCAGTGCACGCGGAACTGGACGCGCTGGCGGCGTGGCTGGGACTTGCAAACCGGACGGGAGGCTAGCGCCGAACTGTCACGCGATCTCGCGCCAGTTCTCCAACGGAAACTCGATACAGCACATCTGCGGCATCACGTCGATCTCGACGTGGTCGCCGGCTTCGAAGTCGACGGGCGTCAGCACCGCCCAGCGGTTGTAGCCCTCGTCATCGACACCGGCGTCCGCGAGTTCCAGCACGACACTCGTGCCGTCGGCGTGCACCAGCGTGACGCCCTCAGGCCGGATGCCCATGTAGCACCTCCGGTTCCATCACGTACTTGCCCGGTTATGCCCGAAACCGGAGTGGCCCTCCCAGGCCGCAGGTTGGCGCAACTATGCGATGAGCCGCATGCCCTGGTGATCACATGCTGGACGCCTCGCCAGCTCACTCATCAAGAGGTTCCGATGCGCCGCCTTGCCTACGTCGTCCTGCCCGTCGCCGCCGCGCTCGCGCTCTCGTGGGCCGCGGTACCCGCGTTCGCATCCGGCACGAGCTACACCTGGATCGGCAGCGCCTTCAGCTCGGGCGGTGACAATCACTCATGGACCGACCCGAAGAACTGGTCGCCTGGCGGCGTGCCTGGCACCGGCGACTCGGTGTCCGTTGCCGCGCCCGATCCGAGCCACTGCACAGCGCACGTCGACAACATCCCCACCGCCTCACTTGCGAGCCTCTCGATCGTGCAGTCACCAAATCTATGCGGGGTGAGCATCAACGGGGGCGACGTCACCGTTACCGGATCGTTCACCTGGAACGGTGGTGACATCGAGACCCCGCTGACGATCGCCGCCGGGGCCACTGGCATCGTGTCCGGCTCGAACAGCCGGCTCAACGTCATCGGTCAGCCGATGGACGTCTCCGGTTCGCTGACGCTGTCCGCGGTCACCGGCAGCGGCGCATCGAACACCGGCGCGCTGCGCATCAACAGCCCGCAAGTGCTGCACCTGCTCCCCGGCGGCACGCTGAGCTCGGACGGGCCGAACGACGTCACGTTCACGTCCTGCTGCCTCGCGCCCGCCAAGATCGTCAACGACGGCACGCTGAACGTGTCGAACGGCGACCTCACCGTCGCAGCCGTCGAGGTCGACCAGAACGGAACTCTCAACGCGTCCAACGGCGGCCGGCTCGTCAGCACCACGGCACCACTCACCGCACGCGACGGGGCGAGCTACACCGGCACCGGCGGTTGGCTCGTCTCTGACGGTGCCAAGGCGAAGTTCACCGGAACGCAGCATCTCGACACCGGCTTCCACCTGGAACTCGGCGGCCTTGGGATCAACGCCGGCGCCGCGATCGGCGGCACTGCCACGTTCGCCGGCACCGGCACGATCGACTGGACCGGTGGCACCTTCGAGGGCAACACCACGATCGGGCACGGCGTCACCGTGCAGGTCTCCGGCGTGCACACCGACAACGGCCGACGGGTGCTGAGCGGCGTGGATGCTCTCTCGAACAACGCCGTCGCCACTTTCACCAACCACGGCGCGATGAACTTCAACAACGGCGCGACCGTGGGTACCGGCGGTCCGGCGCACCTCGTCAATGCGGCCGACGGCACCATCACGCTCGCTCCTGGCACGCACTTCGCCAGCGGCAGCTGCTGCGTCAACCCGGACCAGTTCGTGAACAACGGGAAGGTGAGCGTCCCCACCAGTTCGGCGACGACGCCGGCCGAACTCACCAACATCGCCTACAAGGTCGGCGGCGGCGGCAGCACGTCCATCGCG
>DATFTS010000478.1:0-5967 GCA_035261645.1 Jatrophihabitans sp.
CCCGACGGCGACGCCCGCGTGCTCGTCCTCGGCTGGGGTTCGACCTACGGCCCGATCGGTGCGGCGTGCCAGAAGGTACGCGCGGCCGGCGCGTCGATCGCGCAGCTGCACCTGCGCCACCTGAACCCGTTCCCGAACGACCTCGGCGACATCCTCAAGCGCTACGACAAGGTCGTCATTCCCGAGATGAACCTCGGGCAGCTGGCGATGCTCATCCGCGCGCGCTACCTCGTCGACGCGATCAGCGTGACGCAGGTGCGTGGCCTGCCGTTCAAGGCCGACGAGCTCGCGGAGATGTTCCAAGGAGTGATCACGCATGACTGACTCTGCTCATGGCTCGGGCGCAAGCGGCTCCTCGCTCGGCCTGAAGGCGAAGGACTTCAAGACCGATCAGGAGGTCCGCTGGTGCCCCGGCTGCGGTGACTACGCGATTCTCGCGGCCGTGCAGGGCTTCATGCCCGAGCTCGGCATCCCGCGCCAGGACATCGTCTTCGTCTCCGGCATCGGCTGCTCGTCGCGGTTCCCGTACTACATGAACACGTACGGCATGCACTCCATCCACGGACGTGCGCCGGCGATCGCAACCGGCCTCTCGACGAGCCGCCGCGACCTGTCGGTGTGGGTGGTCACCGGCGACGGCGACGCACTCTCGATCGGCGGCAACCACCTCATCCACGCGCTGCGCCGCAACGTCAACCTGAAGATCCTGCTGTTCAACAACCGGATCTACGGCCTGACGAAGGGCCAGTACTCGCCGACGTCGGAGCTGGGCAAGATCACCAAGTCGACGCCGATGGGTTCGCTGGACTACCCGTTCAACCCGGTGTCGATCGCACTGGGCGCCGAGGCGACGTTCGTGGCGCGCACGCTGGACTCCGACCGCCAGCACCTCACCTCGGTGCTGCGCGCGGCGGCGGCGCATTCCGGGACGGCGCTGGTCGAGATCTACCAGAACTGCAACATCTTCAACGACGGCGCCTTCGACGTGCTCAAGGAGCCCGCGACCCGCGACGACTTCACGATCCGTCTTGAGCACGGCCAGCCGCTGCGCTTCGGCGCCGACGGCGCCAAGGCCGTCATCCGCAATCCCGACGGCTCGCTGACCATCGAGGACGGTGTCGCCGACGACGACCCGCGAGTGGTCGTGCACGACGCGCACCAGGAGCACCCCTCGCACGCATTCGCACTCTCCCGGCTGTCGAACATCGACCCGCGCTACGCGCCGATGGGCGTGTTCCGCGACGTACAGCGCCCGGTCTACGACGCGCTGATGAGCGACCAGCTCGAGAAAGCGACGGCGAAGTCGGCCGGCGACGACGGTGCCCTGCAGTCGCTGCTGTTGGGCAGCGACACCTGGAACGTCGCGTAGCTCTTTTTATCGGCTCGCCTCGTCGATCTTGTTGCGCCCGGACGGCCCCAGCGCATCTCGCGCAACAAGATCCGCGGGTAGCGAGGGCGTCAGCGGGTAGCGGGCGACCTCGCGTCCTCCACCTCATCGATCTTGTTGCGCCCGGACCTCCCTGAGGTATGTCGAGTCTCAGGACATAGGTAACGCGTGATGTCTCGGGACATGGGTGACACCTGGGTTGCTGTGCACTGCGGTGCATGGCGGGGACGGTGGCACCGATGGATGTGCGGATGGCGACTGCGTGTGCGGGCGCGGTCGGGGATGTGGCGGCGTTCTGTCGGGAGCGGCAGATCAGTCGTAAGACGTTCTACAAGTGGCGGGCACGGTTCGCCCTCGAGGGTGTGGACGGGCTGGTGGAGCGGTCGCGTCGCCCGCATCGGTGCCCGGACGCGACGCCGGCGGCGGTCGAGGACGAGATCGTCGCGATCCGCAAGCAGCTGGCCGATGACGGCGGCGACAACGGGCCGGACTCGATCCGGTTCGAGTTGCTCGCGCGCGGGGTGCCGGCACCGGCGCGGGTCACGATCGCGCGGATCCTGACCCGTCGCGGGCTGGTGATCCCGGCGCCGCGCAAGCGGCCGCGCTGCTCGCGGCACCGCTTCACCTATCGGCGCCCGAACGAGTGCTGGCAGTCCGACTGGACCGGTTGGGCGCTGGCCGACGGCAGCCCGGTGGCGATCGCAGGCACCCTGGATGACCACTCCCGGCTGCTGGCCGGCATCGGCGCCGGGCCCGGTGACGGCGACGCCGAACTGGTCTGGTCGGTGATGCTCGCCGCGATCGCCGGCTACGGGGTGCCGCAGCGCTCGCTGACCGACAACGGGCTGTGCTACTCCACCGCGCGGCGCGGCCTGACGCCCAGTGCATTCGAGACCAACCTGCGCGCGCTGGGCTGCCAGCCGATCACCTCCAGCCCGTATCACCCGCAGACCTGCGGCAAGATCGAACGGTTCTGGCAGACGCTGAAGAAGTGGCTACGCGCCCACGAAACCCGCCACGGCGCCGCCGTCGACCTCGCCCAGCTCAACACCCGCCTCGCCGCCTTCGCCGACTACTACAACACCCGCCGCCCACACCGCGCGCTGCGCGGCCGCACCCCCGCCCAGGCCTTCGCCGCCACCCCGGCCGCCCGACCGATCGACCGGCCCCTACCCGCACCACTGACCGTGCACCGCGGCATCGTCCTCCACCGCGGCGTCATCCAGGTCGGCCACTACCAAGTCCACCTCGGCTGCCGCTGGCGCGGCACCCCGATCACCGCCATCAAAGACGGCAACCACATCGCGGTCTTCACCGGCAACCAACTCATCCGCACCCTCGACGCCGACCCCGACCGCCGCTACCAACCCGCACACCACCACCAACCCGCACACTGAACGTGTCACCTATGTCCCGAGACACCCGTGTCACCTATGTCCCGAGACACCACAAGCGCCGGAACCCACCACCAGCAACAAGATCGCCAGCCTTCGCTCAGCCCGCTCGCGCTCAGCCCGCCGCTCAGCTCGCTCGCGCACCCGCTCGCGTCCGCGCACCACACAGCGGATCTTGTTGCGCGGCAAGCGCCGGAACCCACCACCAGCAACAACAAGAAAAGACCGCGGGGTCAGGCGCGAAGCTGTCGGCGCGACGTGATCTGCAGTTTGGCGAAGATCCGGCTGAGGTGCCATTCGACCGTACGCGGGCTGATGAACAGCCGTGCCGCGATCTCGGCGTTGGACAACCGTTCCCGCACCAGCCGGACAATCTGAGATTCCTGGGCGGTCAGGTCGCCGGGCGTTTCGACGCTGTGCTTGTGGACCACCTCCCCCGCGGCGGCCAGCTCACGCGCGGCGCCGTCGGCGAAAGCCTCCATTCCCATGGCGCTGAACATCTCGAGCGCCACGCGCAACTGCTCGCGTGCGTCGACGCGACGGTTGGCCCGACGCAGCCACTCGCCGTAGTGCAGGTGGGCGCGTGCAAGCTCTCCACGGATGCCGGTGCGGCCGAGCCGCTCGATCGCCTCCCGGTAATCAGCGTCGGCGGCCGGGCCGTCGCTGAGCATTGCCCGGCAACGCGCCTCGAGGCCAAGCGCCCACTCGGTCCCACTGGCCTGGGTCATCTGCCTGAGCCGGTCGAACGCGCGGATCGCGACGTCGCCCCGTCCGGATCGCGCGGCCGCCGTGACGAGCTCGACCAGCAGCATCCAGGTCAGTATTCCAAGGTCATGGGGAGAATCGGCGGGCGCCTGGGCGGCGGCCAGCGCCTCCTCGTTGCGGCCGACGCTGTTGTAGAGCAACGCCCTCGCCCACCCCGCTGCGATAACGCCGATGCCCTCTCTGCGGCGTTCGGCGTTGTCGAGGGTGGTCTCGATCAACTCTCCCACTTTCGCTTCCTGGCCCTGCCACGCGGCCAGCCACAGACCCGCGTACGGCGGCCGTTGGATCCCCGTCGCTTCGGTCACCGCCTCGAACTCCTGGAACAGAGCCGCGGCAGCGCCGAGCTCGCCGGCGGCGAGCAGCATGACAATCCGCGCCGTCAAGGCCGTCGGGAGTATCGCCAGCGCACCGGAGGACCGGGCCAGCTCCAGAAAGCGGCTGCTGAGCCGATTACCTGCGTCCTCGTCCCACAGGTCCAGCGACGCGGTTGTCGCGAACCAAAGCCGGCGCAGCTCCTCGCGCGGTGCGGCGTCGAGACCTCGGAACGCAAGCAGTGCCTGCTTGAGAAGGGGCGCACCAGCGGGGTAGCCATCAGTGAACCGCACGGCCAGTCCGTCGAGGAGCAGATCGGCAGCGGTCAGCGGCGGCAGCGGCGGGGGCCCGGATCGGACGGCCTCAGCCACGTCGCCGAGATTGGCGCCGTCGGCAAGATCAGCGGCGAACCAGGCCGCGGTCATCGCGTCCAGGTACGTCTCGCGAGCCAGCGGCAGATCGAGTTGTTCGAGCTGAGCCGCCGCCTTGAGCAGCAGCGCCGGAGTATCGCCGCCGCGCTTCCGGGTGAAGGCAATCTCGGCGTGCAGTAGGTCGACCTGGGCGCGCCGGAGTTCGTCCAGCGGCCCTGCCTCCGCAACGGCAAGCAGTCGCTGGGCGGCTTCGGCACTACCGGACTGGTGCCTGGCATGCGCCGCCGCCAGCGCTCGTTCGGCCCGGCGAGCCGGATGGGGTGTCAACTCGGTCGCCCGCTCGAGAAACGCGGCGGCCGCGGCAAATCCGCCACGTGCCTGCGCGCGGTCGGCGCAGCACTCCAGGTCGGCGGCAATATCCTCATCGACTGCAGCCGCCGCTTGTGCACGGTGCCAGGCGCGGCGGTCCGGATCGATGTTGGGATCGGTGACGTGCGCAAGCACGTCGTGTGCTTCGCGCCGTTCGTCTGGTGTGGCGGCGCGGTAGATCGCTGAGCGCACCAACGGGTGGCGGAACCGCACCCCGCTGCCGAACTCGAGCAGGCCCGCCGCCTCTGCCGGCCGCACGGCTGTTTCGACGCGAACCCCGAGCCGGTCGGCTGCCCGCCATATCAAAGCGGGGTCGCCCACCGGTTCGGCGGCAGCTACGAGCAGCAGTCGCTGTGTATCGGTGGGCAACGGCGCAATTTGACGCCGGAAACTCTCCTCGATGCGCCGCGGCAGACGGGCGTCACGCCCGACACCGAATCCTCCCGCCAGCTCTCCGAGCGGTAACCCCCTCGGCAACTCCAGCAACGCCAGCGGATTGCCATGCGCCTCGGCGAGGAACCGATCCAACACCGGCGCATCGACCGGACCGTGATACGCCGCCCCGAACAAGGTTCGCGCATCGTCTTCGGGCAGGCCGCCAAGTGAGAGCTCAGTCAGGCCGTCCAGTTCCGGCACCTCGGGGTCCTGCCCGGCGATTGCGGGGTCGCGCACCGCAAAGATCATGGCGACCGGTTCTGCCTGCAGCCGACGCGCGACAAACGCAAGCACCTGAGCCGAGGCCCGGTCGAGCCACTGCGCATCGTCCAACACGCACACCAGCGGCCGCTCGTGGGCTTCCTCAGCGAACAGCCCGAGGACTGCGAGACCGACGAGAAAGCGATCCGGGGGGCTGCCTGCGCCAAGCCCGAAAGCCGTTCGCAACGCTTCCTGCTGCGGGCCAGGCAGTCGCGTCAGCCGGTCGAGCATCGACGCGCACACCTGGTGCAAGGCGGCGAAGGCCAACTCCATCTCGGACTGAATGCCTGCGGCCCGCACCACCCGAGCGCCTGAAGCCCTGTCGAGGACAGCGTCCAACAGCGCTGTCTTCCCAACACCGGCCTCACCGCGTATCACCAACGCGCGGCTCTCCTGCCGGCGTACACCCTCCAGCAACCGGTCGATTACCTGACGCTCGCTGCGCCGATCAAGCAGCAACTTCGACACCCACTCCGACCACCGACCACCATGCAGTATTCGCGCTCGCCGAGCCAGGCGCTACGCGCAGTGAACTCGATGGGTCGGAAGGGAGGCGACGCTATCGTCGGCCCAGAGTGCCAGTGCCCTTCGGAACGAAGAGCATGACCGGCTATGGGTTCTGGTAGGCCAGGTCGGCCGCCGTAAGACCTTCGAGTCCCATGCCGAAGGGCAC
>DATFTS010000479.1:0-2326 GCA_035261645.1 Jatrophihabitans sp.
CAGCGCTCGGGTGCGCTCCACGTCCGCATGCATCTGGGTCACGAGGGCATCGACGTCGGCAAACTTCTCCATGCCGCGCAGCCGGTGCTGGAACTCGATGCCCAGCGTCGAGCCGTAGAGGTCGCCCTCGAAGTCGAGGACATAGGCCTCGACACGGCGCTGCCGCACCTCGAATGTCGGGTTGGTGCCGACCGAGATGGCGGCAATGCCGAGCTCGCTGCCCGGCGCGGTGCGGCCCCACTCGTCCAAGCGCACCACCCGGCCGGCGTAGACACCGTCGGCCGGGATCGCCGTCCACTGGTCGGTGCGCAGGTTCGCCGTCGGGAAGCCGAGAGCCCGCCCCCGGGCGTCGCCCCGCTCGACCACGCCGTCCACGCGGTGCGGACGGCCCAGCGCGGTCGCCGCACCCTCCATATCGCCTGCCGTCACGCAGGACCGGACATAGGTCGCGCTCAGGACGGTGTCGCTGTTGCGCAGCAGCGGGATGCCATCCGCAGTGAAACCGAAGGCCTCCCCGAGCTGCCGCAGCACTGCCACGTCACCGGCTGCCTTGTGCCCGAACCGGAAGTTCTCACCGACCACGACAGCGGACGCGTGCAGTTGGTCGACCAAGGTTTGGTGCACGAACTCGTCCGGGTGCATCTTGGAGAACTCGAGCGTGAACGGCAGGGCACAGAACACGTCAACACCCAGAGCTTCGACCAGCTCGGCCCGGCGGACGATCGTCGTCAGCACCGGCGGGTGCGAGCCCGGCCGCACCACCTCTGACGGGTGCGGCACGAACGTGATCAGGACACTGGGAACTCCGCGCTCGCGGGCCTGTCGCACCGCCTCACTGATGATCGCCTGGTGACCCCGGTGGATGCCGTCGAAGACGCCGATCGTCACCACGCAGTGGCCCCACCCACTGGGAACCGACGTCAAGCCATGCCAACGCTGCACGCCTGAACATTACTGAGCGGCGCGGAAAGCGGGTGCGGGCGCGAGTGCGACGTCACCCCAGCGACGGCGCAGCTCAGCGGCAAGTTCGGCCGCGAGCTCAGCCAGCGCCGGCAGCTCAGTGCTGCGCGCCGCTCGCTGCAGCCGGTGCGAGATCATCGCGCGGCGCGTGGGCGTCGGGCGGTCGGGGTTGAGCGGCGGATCGTCGGCGAGGGCGTTGCTGATGAACCACGTCGTCGTGATCAGACACCACCCGACGACTGCCGCCTCTACGTCGGCGGCAAACCCGGGATCGTCGACCTCCGGCAGTTGCGGCCGCGCGGCACGCAGGTAGCTGGCCATCGCCTGCTCGGCGGCGGCTTCGGGAATGCGCCACGAGCACCAACAGCTCGGCCACGGAACGTGCAGGTAGCCGACGTCCCATGCGACGTGCCGCCATTCGGCACCCTCGAAATCGACCAGTACCAAGCCCTCGGCGGTCAGGACGTTGTTATCCGGGCAGGTGTCGCCGGGTGTGAGCGCGGCAAGACGCGATCCGCCCAGGCGCTTGGTGAGACCGCGCAGCTCGTCCAACGCACCGGCCGGAACGCGCACCCCGAGGGCGCCACACTCCCGGTCGAGTGCGCGCACCGCGGCGTCGATCTCTGCGGGCATTCGCGAGTCGGCCACCGGCAGGTCGCCCTGCCGCTCAGCGAGCACCGCGTGGAACGCCTCGCGGGCACCACGCGTGGCGACGTGCAGCGCGGCGATCGCCGCCGCCCAGGCATCGAGCGCACGCTGCGCCACCTCGGCGTCCCGGCCGATCAACGCGTCGGCGACCGACTGTCCGTCGCCGAGATCCTCAAGGACGAGGATCGGTGGCTCAGCGGCACACGCGACGACGCGCGGCGCGCGCAGCCGGTTGGAGAGGATGGACAGCGCGCAGGATTCGCGAACCCAGCCCTCCCCCGCTGATCGGTACTGCTTCGCGATCAGCGACACCCGTCGGCCGTCCGGATACGTGGCCCGCACTCGGTCGACGAGCGCGCGATCGTTCTCGCCGAGCCGTTCGACAGCCTCCAGCCGGACGTCGCCGAGCAACGTCCGGACGGGAACAAGGCCCTCGTCCACGGCCCATTCTTACCCGTGCTTCAGCCTTGCGCCGCAAAGACGAGCACCGGACGCGCCGCGCCGTCGGTTTCGCGCAGCAGTGCGACCACTGAGCCATCCGGCGCCAATGCGCCGTGGACGCCGGCGATCCCGGCGGGCGGCAGCTGTCGGCCGAAGGACAGCTCGAGCGCCTGAGCAGTGTCGATCTCGCGGACCGGAAAGGCGAGCCGAACGGCGTCCGCGAGCGGCAGCGCGACGGGATCAGGACGTGACTCGAGGTCGGGCAGTGTGTGTGCCA
>DATFTS010000480.1:0-2307 GCA_035261645.1 Jatrophihabitans sp.
TCTCGACGTGCTGGCCTACCCGCGGTTGCCGGCAGGCATTCGCCCTGCGGTGCGCGCGTCGCTGGAGCGTTCGCTCACCCAGCTGGACTCCGCGCTGGTCGAGCCGCTGAACATCGACGGGCCGCTCGTGCTGATCTCTACTGGTGTACTGGGTGAGCTCCCGTGGGGCTCGCTTGCCTCGCTGCGTGGGCGCTCGCTGGTCGTCGCGCCGTCCGCCACGAAATGGCTCGCCTCGACCGCGCCATCGGTCGGCGGGAACCTCTCCATCGCGGCCGTTGCCGGCCCCGACCTCGGGCGTGGCGCGGTGGAAGCGGACATGGTGGGTTCGGTCTGGCCGGGCGCACACGTCACGTCCGGCTCGGACGCCACGACCGAGACATTGGTGACGGCGATGGGGGCGGCGACGGTCGTCCACGTCGCGGCTCACGGGGTGCACCAGCCGCAGAACCCGCTGTTCTCCTCGATCCGGATGGTCGACGGGCCAGTGTTCGCCCACGAGTTCGAACAGGCCGGCCGTGCACCGGAACACGTCGTGCTGTCGGCGTGCGAGGTGGGGCTCGCGACCATCCGTCCGGGGGACGAGCCGCTGGGTCTGGCCAGCGTGCTCCTGCACCTCGGCACGCGGAGTGTGGTGGCCGGGCTGGCGCGGGTCGGCGACGAGGTGGCCGAGCAGACGATGGCCGGCTACCACGCCAAGCTGGCGGCGGGCCAGGACTCGTCGGTCGCGCTCGCGCAGGCGTTGGCCGAGAGCGACGCGGACGTCACCCCGCCGTTCGTCAACTTCGGCGCCGCATGGAGCCCGAATTTGCCGGGCGTAACGCCGCTCGCGTAATGTGAATCCTGATCCACCGAAGACCGCTGGTTGTCGCGTGCGCGCACGCGACGCAAAGGCTCCGGAGCGCCGGAGCGGCCCGCGCAGGTTGGACGGTTCGACATCTCACATGTCGCCCCGTGCGCCCTGCGCCGGGGCGTTTCTCGTTCTCGGGCCGGAGAGCCAGCCTGACATGAACGAGAGGAGGGAGCAGATGCCGAAACAGGAGAAGGTCCACGCGGTCGCCGAGATCGCCGAGCACTTCACCTCGTCATCGGCCGCGGTCGTCACCGAATACCGCGGTCTGACCGTCAAGCAGATCACCGACCTGCGCCGTGCGCTGGGCCGCGACACCACCTACGCGGTCGTAAAGAACACCCTCACCAAGCGTGCCGCCGCAGAGGCGGGCGTGACGCTCGACGAGAACCTGTTCCAGGGCCCGACGGCCATTGCCTTCGTCAAGGGCGACCCGGTCGACGCCGCCAAGGGCCTGCGCGACTTCGCGCGGACCAACCCGCTGCTGGTCATCAAGGGCGGCGTCCTCGACGGCAAGCCGCTGTCGGCGGACGAGATCCGCAGGATCGCGGATCTGGAGTCCCGTGAGGTGCTGCTGGCCAAGCTGGCCGGTGCGCTGAAGGCACTGCCGACCCGAGCTGCGGGCCTGTTCCAGGCGCCGCTGTCGCAGATGGCTCGCCTCGCCAAGGCGCTGGAAGAGAAGAAGGCCGCCGACGCCGGAGACATTGGCGACGGCAAGATGATCGGCAACATCAAACAGCAGGCACCTGCTGCCGAGGCCGGCGACGACACGGCCGAGGCTGTGCCTGCGGATGCTGCGGACGCAGCATCCGAGCCCGCGGCGGCCGAAGCATCCGAGCCCGCTGCGGCCGAGGCACAAGAAACCCCCGCCGAGCCGGCGGAGTAAACACCCCAAAGAGAAGCCGGCTCACCCGGCGAGAATGAAAGGACGCCAATCATGGCGAAGCTCAGCACCGACGAGCTGCTTGACGCTTTCAAGGAGATGACCCTCCTCGAGCTCAGCGAGTTCGTGAAGGAGTTCGAGGAGACCTTCGACGTCACCGCGGCTGCCCCGGTCGCCGTTGCCGCGGCCCCGGCCGCCGGTGGTGCCGGTGGAGACGCGGGCGCCGCACAGGCCGAGGAGCAGGACGAGTTCGACGTCGTCCTCGAGGGCGCCGGCGACAAGAAGATCCAGGTCATCAAGGAGGTGCGCTCGCTCACGAATCTCGGCCTCAAGGAGGCCAAGGACCTCGTCGACGGCGCGCCGAAGCCGGTCCTGGAGAAGGTCAACAAGGAGACCGCCGAGAAGGCCAAGGCTGCCCTCGAGGGCGCCGGTGCCTCGGTCACCGTCAAGTAGCAACACCGCGTACGCGGCCCGGCTTCGGCCGGGCCGCTGCCGTTTAACTCAGTGCTGGCGCCGCCGGCCTTTCCTGCGCTGGGGCTGCGGCGCGGCGCCGGCAGCGTCCACACTGGAGGAAAGG
>DATFTS010000481.1:0-11406 GCA_035261645.1 Jatrophihabitans sp.
CGGCAGCTCCGGTGTGCCGAACGAGCCGAACAACACGGCGTCGTAAGCGCGCAGCGTCTCGGCTGCGTCGGACGGCATGGCCCGACCGTGAGCGAGGTAATGCTCGCTCCCCCAGCCGAAGTGGTCGAGCGTGACCGACAGGCCGGAGTCTTTCGTGGCCTGGGTGAGCACGGCCTCGGCCACCGCCGTCACCTCGGGCCCCACCCCGTCACCGGCAATCACGGCGATCCGAGCGCTGTCCGCACCCTGCACCGAGACCTCCAAGGCAGCCATCACACTAGCTGGTCCGTTCATCTTCTAGTCTGATGGTCGGACCATATTGCTGGCGTCGAGGCCGGTCAAGAGGCCGATCGCCGCGCGGCGATCGATTCGGTGTATCGAACTCAGGAGACCGCATGCAGTCCCCAATCGTCCTACGACAGACGGTGCTTCTCGGGGACGGTCTTACCGGTGTCAACCGCGTCATCTCCCTCCTTCGCCAGCGTCGCTATGACGTCAGGTCGGTGGCCGCCGAGGTGGCGCGCCCGGACGGGCACGAGGTCACATGGTTGACCTTCGTGATCTCTGCCTGCACCGAGGCCGACGCTGCGCTGCTGGCCGAGCGGCTGTTGCGGCTGCCCACCGTGCTCTGCGTGAGCGAGATCCAATAGCGCGTTCATCACGTCCTGTGCAACGTTGCGCTCGCCGTCAGTCGTGCGGCACCGTCCTGCACTCGGACCTCGGCGGGCGTGCGATCGATGTCGGCTGAGATCGTCAGGGTCTGCGCGCCGAACGTCGGCGCCACCAGCCGGTAGGAGAATGTCGCGCCCTGCAGATCCTGCCCACTACGCCGCAACAGTTCCGCCATCAGCAACGCCTGCAGCGGTCCGTGCACGACGAGATCCGGGTACCCCTCGCCTGCGGCATATCCGGCGTCGTAGTGGATGCGGTGGGCGTTATAGGTCAACGCCGAGAACCGGAACAGCACGACCGGGTCCACCGCAAAGGTGAGCCGCGGACCCGCGAACGGTTCACCGCCCATCGCATCAGCTGGGACGGCGGCACGCGCAGCGGCGACGCGATAGACGATGTCCTGTTCCTCCGCGATCACCAGGGTCCCGCCCTGTTCCCATTCGTGGGCGACGGTGGCGATCGTCAGCGGGCCTTGCCGGCCCTGTTTGACGACGGTTCGAAGCAGTCGAGTCGTACGGGTGACCGGCGCACCGAACCTGACCCATGAGCGGGTTGTCACCCGGCCGCCGGCGAACATGCGTACCGCCGCACCGGCAGGCGGAGTAGGGATGCCGTGGCGCAGATGCCCGTCCGGCCCTAACTCGCTCTGGCGCGATCGCTCGACCAGATAGATCCAGTGCCACAACGGCGGCAGGACGTCGCGGGACGGCAGGTCGACTTCCAGCAAGCCGGCCAGCGCCTCGGCCGGCCCGGAGTCGATCGTCTCGGTTCGGACGTCCACCTGTTTGCCCGAACGCGGCTCGGTCATTCGCGCCCCGCTTCCTGCTGGTGCACACGCTGGACGATTTCCTGCGCAATGGGGATCGCCGACGTTGCAGCCGGCGACGGCGCGTTGCACACGTGCAGAGTCCGCGGCGTCGCCTCGAACAAGAAGTCGTGGACGAGTGTGCCGTCGGGCAACACCGCCTGCGCTCTGATGCCGGCAGTGTCTCGGATCAGATCGTCAGCCTGCAGCGACGGTGCGTACTTCTGGCATTCGCGCAAGTAGCCTTTCTTCCACATCGAGTTTCGCAGTTCGCGGGCACCGGCGCGCAGATAGCCGCGGGCGAACCTCCAGAATCCGGCGTAAGCGAGAAAATCCCGCACGTCCGGGAAGGTCACCGATCCCCGGGGGTAACCCTCCCGCGACAAGCCGAGCACCGCGTTGGGGCCGACTGTGATCGCACCCGACGTCGTTCGCGTCAAGTGCACACCGAGAAATGGCAGGGCCGGATCGGGAACCGGATAGACAAGGTGGTTGATGAACTGCCCATGCCGCTCGGCCAGCCGGTAATACTCACCTCGAAAGGGCACGATGCGAAACTGCGGCTGCATGCCGGCCGCGCGGACCAGCCGGTCGGACTGCATCCCGCCGCAGACGACCAGTTGCCGACAGGACCAGCTGCGCTCGCCGGCGACCACCCGGACGGCTTCGGCGGACTCGCTGATCGCCGTCACCTCGACCCCATACTCGACCCGGCCGCCTGCCGCGCGCACGACTGTCTCCATCGCCTGCACGACCTGCCGGTAGTCGACCACGCCCGTCGACGGCACCAGCAGTGCGCTGACGCCTTGGACATTCGGTTCGAGCTCGCGTAGCTGTGTTGCCGACAGCGACTGCGCCTCGACTCCGTTCGCTGTTGCGCGCTCGGCCAGTCGCTGCAGCCGGACGTCCTCGAGCGGACTGGTCGCGACGATGACCTTCCCGCACTCGAGTACCGGAATGCCGTGTTCTGCACAGAAGTCCTTCGTCATCCGCACGCCGCGGACGCACAGCCTGGCCTTCAGGCTGCCGGGCTCGTAGTAGACGCCGGAGTGGATCACCCCGCTGTTGTGGCCGCTCTGGTGCTGCGCGGGGGCGGGCTCCTTCTCGAGCACCACAACGCTGGCACCCGGACGGCTGCGCACCAATGACATCGCGGTGGCCATACCGACGACTCCGGCACCGACCACGCAATAGTCGTTGATCACATGTGCTCCAGGGACGTTGAGCCTGACAAGCGCTACATACTACTGTCAATAAAATCTAGAATCCGACGCCCAGCGACGAGCATGGCCGACGAAACGAGGGAACGTGGCAATCGACCGTGTCGACGCTAGATGGGTCAGCCTGCCGGTCGAGCGCCCCACCCGGATGAGCACTCGCAATCTCGATCGGCGCGACTACCTGCTCGTCGAGGTCGAGGCGGACGGGGTCATCGGCCATGGTTACTCCTACGCCGGCACGCGCGGGGGCTCGCTGCTCGCCATAGCCGTGCGCGATCTCCTTGCCGACGTCTTGCTCGGCGCGTCCGAGAACGACATCGCCGCGCTGTGGGAGCGCATGTACCAGGAGAGCCTGCTGGTCGGGCGCCGAGGCGCGGTCGTGCGCGCGATCTCGGCGGTGGACATCGCGCTGTGGGATCTGCAGGGGGTACGGAACGGGGTGCCTCTGGCGGTGTTGCTCGGCGGGGACGTCAAGGCCGTGCCCGCATACGCATCCGGCGGGTATTACCGTCCGGACGAGGGGGCGTGGACGGACGCCGTCGCGCGCGAGATCGAGTTCAATCGCTCACTCGGCTTCGAGGACCACAAGATCAAGGTGGGCGGCCTGAGCGTCGCCGAGGACGCGGCGCGGGTCGCCGCGGCAACTGAGGCCATTGCCGGCCGCGGCCGCCTGGCCCTCGATGCGAACAACGCGTATCGAAGCGTGGCCGAGGCGGTGGCTGCTACCAGAGCCTTTGAGCGAGCCGCCGGCGCACACGGCATCTGGTGGATCGAGGAGCCGCTCTCGCCCGACGACGTCGCCGGCCATGCGCAGATCGCCCGCGAGCTGGAGACGATCGTCGCCACCGGTGAGATCCACCAAACCCGCTGGGAGTTCCGCGACCTCATCGCGGCCGGGGCGGCCGACCTGCTGCAACCGGACGTGGGCGTGCTCGGCGGCATCACGGAATGGATGCGAGTTGCGCGCACCGCTGAGACCTTCGGCTTGCAGGTGGCACCGCATTGGCACGCGAACGTTCATGCTCATCTGGCGGCAGCTACGCCCAACTGCCCGGTTATCGAGCACTTCGCGATGGAAAAGGACATCTACAACTTCGAGCGGCTGCTTACTCCGGAGTCCCGGCTCGAGGTGGGCGACGGCTGCGTCCTGCTCAGCGATCGTCCCGGCATCGGCCTGACGTTCGACCGCGAAGTCGTGGACCGCTTCACCCGGGTAGTCTGAGTCTATATTCTATGGGCCTGCCTCCGCGCCGCTGCGCGGCGCGGAACCGCATCTGAAGGGCGCCTCGATGACCACGACTGCCGAGCGACTCGCAGCCTGGGCTGCCGACCTTGCACCGAACGGCGCGGAACTCAAGCTGGCGCAGCGCTCGCTGGTCGACACGGTCGCGGTGATCCTGGCCGCGCGTGAGGAGCCCCTGGCCCGCATCATGTCGCGCGAGACGCAGGCCGCTCAGTGGTCGGCGCTGGCACACATCCTCGATTTCGACGACCTGCACATGCAGTCGACCACGCACATCAGCGCGGTCTGCGTCCCGGCGGTGTTGAGCAGCGGGGGCGGCGCTCGGGAGTACCTCGCCGCGGCCGGCGTGATGGCGAGGATCGGATCGCTGCTCGGCTGGCCGCATTACGCGGCGGGTTGGCACGCGACGACGACCGCGGGCGCGCCGGCGGCAGCCGTTGGCGCCGCCCTGGCGATGGGACTCGAGCCGGAGGGCGTCGCCACTGCGATCGCACTGGCCGTTCCGGCGGCCGGGGGCGTGCAGCGCTCATTCGGCACCTACGCCAAACCGCTGCAAGTCGGCTTCGCCGCCGAGGCCGGGGTGCGCGCGGCGCGGCTGGCTGCCAACGGTGCGCGCGCGGAACCCGGAGCGCTCGACCAGTGGCTGAACCTGATGGGTGTCGACGGCGCTGAGATCGATTTGGGCGGAGAGGCCGTCCCCGGCGGCCTGGCCGTGAAGCTGTTTCCGTGCTGCTACGCGATGCAGCGTCCGATCGCACTGGTGCGTGACCTCGACCTGCGGGGTATCGATCCGGACGCCGTGCAACGCATCGTGATGCGAACCCCTGAGGCGACGATCCAGCCGCTCATCCACCCTTCGCCCACCAACGGCCTGCAGGCGAAGTTCAGCCTGCAGTACGCAGTGGCGGTCACTCTGCTCGATCACGCGCCAGGGTTCGACAGCTTCGCCGACGAGGCCGTCAGGCGTCCGGCGGCCACCGCCCTCATGTCGAAGATCGTCGTCGAAACCTCGCCCGGCGGCGACTGGCTCCTGGACGGCGAACTAGAGATCACGATCGAGGCCTCCGGCCGCGACATGCTGACCGGCAGGCTGAAGCTGCCGCCCGGATCACCGACCCGGCCACCCTCGGCCGAGGACATGCGCGGCAAGGTCGAACGCTGCTGCCCGGACCTCGCCGGCGATGTCATGGAACTCGACTGGTCTGCCGCAGCGGATTTGCTGGACGCTCAGTTGCGCGACGCTCGACTGAGCGTTGCCCGGTGAGCATTGCTATGACGTCGGCCGCAAGTGACGATCGGGAGCAGTGGGAGCGCTCGATCGTCGCCACGGTGCGCGAGTTCGTCGATCGGGAGGTCCGCGGCCGGGTGCGCGAGGCCGAGCACCGCGACGAATACCCGGAGCAGCTGATCGAGCAGATGAAACGCCTCGGCATCTTCGGGTTGATGATCGCCGAGGAGCACGGCGGCACAGGCGTATCGGCCCCGTGCTTCGCACAGGTGACCGCCGAGCTCGCGCGCGGCTGGATGAGCCTTGCCGGCGCGATGGGCGGCCACACGGTCGTGACCGTGCTGATTCAGCAGTTCGGTACCGCTGAGCAGAAGGCGCGTTACCTGCCTCGGCTGGCCACCGGCGAGCTCAGAGCCACGATGGCGCTCACCGAGCCGGCAGGGGGTTCGGATCTCGCAGCGATGCGCACCGTCGCACGCCGCGACGACAACGGCTACGTGCTGAACGGGACGAAGACGTGGATCACCAACGCCGAGCGCGCCGGAGTGATCGCCGTTCTCTGCAAGACCGATCCGCGTGCGCGGCCGGCGCACGACGGCATGAGCGTGCTGCTCGTCGAGAAGGTCGACGGCGTCGAGGTCTCCACCCCCTTCAAGAAGCTCGGTTATCGCGGCGTCGAGACTTGCGAGGTGTCGCTGACCGACGTCCGGCTCGGTCCGGACGCGCTGCTCGGCGGCAGTGAGGGCGAAGGCTTCCGGCAGATGATGAGCGGGCTCGAGATCGGCCGCATCCAGGTCGCGTCGAGGGCAGTGGGAGTTGCGCAGGCGGCCTTCGACGACGCGCTAGCCTACGCACAGCAGCGGACGAGCTTCGGCCGGCCGATATGGCAGCACCAGTCGATCGGTAACTACTTGGCTGACATGGCGACCAAGCTGACCGCGGCACGACAACTCGTCGACTACGCCGCCCGGCGCTACGACCGGGGTGAGCGCACCGACCTCGAGGCTGGGATGGCAAAACTGTTCGCTTCGGAGACGGCGATGGAGCTAGCGCTGACAGCCATGCGCATCCACGGCGGCTACGGCTACTCGACAGAGTTCGACGTCGAGCGATATTTCCGTGATGCGCCGCTGATGATCATCGGCGAAGGTACCAACGAGATCCAACGCAACGTCATCGTCGGACAACTGATCCGGCGCGGTGGGCTGTAAGCCCTATAGGCAGGGAAGCAGGAAGGGTCAGGGATGAACCAGCGCGACACCGAGCCGGCCGGCACCATGACGGTGCCGACCGGACTTGACTGGCAGGCGGCTCTGGCCGAAGCCTTCATCGCGAACGAGATCAGCGTCGTTTCGTTCGTGCCGGATTCACGGCTGCACGGGCTGCTCGAACAGCTCGAGGCGGCTGAGATCCCGCTGCGCTCACTGGCCCGCGAGGAGGAGTGCGTGGCGTACGCCGCTGGGCAACGGCTGGCCGGTAAGCGCCCGCTCGTCGTGTTCCAGAGCTCCGGGCTGGGCAACAGCCTGAACGCGCTCGCCACGCTCGCCGTCCCGTCTCGGCTCGGGCTGCCGATCGTCATCTCGATGCGCGGCTCGCTCGGCGAAGGCAATCCGAGCCAGCTGCCGATCGGCCGGGCCGTCGAGCCGATCCTCGCCGACATCGGCATCCCGTCCTTCACCATGCGCGAGGCCGCTCAAGGTGCGGCGCTGGTCGACGGGGTGTGCTCGTTGGCCTTCAAGGCGCGCGAGTGCGCGGCGATCTTGCTCGCACCCGAACTCGGAGGTGGTCGTGAAACCCGTTGACGTCGCGACATCGATCGTCGAGACACTTCCGGACGCGCTGTGCATCGCGTCGCTGGGGACGGCAGTGTCGGCGCTGCGCGTCGCGTCGAACGACGGACCGCACTACTACTTCGGCGCGTCGATGGGCTCGGCACTGGCGACAGCGATGGGTGTGGCCGAGGCTGTACCGCAGCGCACCGTGGTGGCGCTGCTCGGTGACGGCGAACTGCTGATGGGCGCGAGCGTGCTCTGGTCGGTCGGCGCCTACCAGCCGCAGAACCTCATTGCCGTCGTGCTGGCCGATGGCCGCTACTCGATCACCGGGGGGCAGTCGCTGAGCCGCACCACCAACTTCGCGGCGGTGGCCGAGGCGATCGGCGGCATCGAGGGCCGGCGCGCCAAGACCGCGAACGAGCTCGCTGTGCTGCTGCGCGAACCCGGCCGCCCGCGGCTGATCGAGGCCGAGGTGGACGAGCCGGCATGGCCCGGCCCGTCGCCGTTCGTCGATCCAGCCCGGGTGCGGGTCGCGTTCGAAGACAACATCGCAGGTGTCGGCACCGGGCACGTCCGCGCGCTCACGTCGGGGCAGTCGTGAGCACCCCGATGCAGACCTACGAACTGCTGATCGACGGCGGCTGGCAGCCTTCGGCATCCGGGCGCACGTACGAGTCAGAGAACCCCTACAACGGCAAGCCGTGGGCGGTCGTGCCCGACGCGGGGGCGGCGGACGTCGACCGCGCCGTCCGCGCCGCGCGTAACGCCATGGATGGACCGTGGGGCGCACTGACCGGCTTCGAGCGTGCCGCGCACATGCGCCGCCTCGCCGAGATCATCGCCAGGGACGCCGAGTCGCTCGCGATAGCGGAGAGCACGGACAACGGCAAGCTCCTGCGCGAGATGCGTGGCCAGCTCGACTACTTGCCGGCCTGGTTGAACTACTTCGCCGGCGTGGCGGACAAGCTCGAGGGCGAGGTGATCCCGTCCGATCGAAAGAACTTCCTCGTCTACACCCGGCACGAGCCGGTCGGTGTGATCGGCGCGATCGTGCCCTGGAACTCGCCCCTGCTGTTGCTGATGTGGAAGCTCGCGCCGGCACTCGCCGCAGGCTGCACGCTCGTCGTCAAACCGTCGGACTACACCCCGGTGTCGACCCTCGAGTTCGGCAAACGGGTACTGGAGGCCGGAATACCCCCAGGGGTGTTCAACGTGGTCACCGGTCGCGGCGCCGAGACCGGTCAGGCCCTGGTGGCGCACCCGATGGTCGACCGGATCGCCTTCACCGGATCGACGAGCGTCGGCAGGCAGATCGTCAAGGGAGCGAGCGAGAACCTCACCCGGGTCTCGCTGGAACTCGGCGGCAAGTCCGCGCAGGTGGTGTTCGAGGACGCCGATCTCGACTCGGCGGCGAACGGCGTGGTTGCGGGGATCTTCGCGGCGACAGGACAGACCTGCATCGCGGGCTCGCGCCTGCTCGTGCAGCGCTCGGTGCACGACACGCTCGTCAAGCGGCTGGCCGAGCGAGCCGGCACGATAAAGCTCGGTGACCCGCTCGCCGCTGACACCGAGATGGGCCCGCTCGCGAACGAGAACCAACTGCGCACCGTGCGCGGTTTCGTCGACTCGGCCAAGCAGGCCGGCGTCACCGTGGCGGCCGGCGGCGACGTGCGCGCCGAGATCGGCCCGCTGTTCTTCGAGCCCACGATCCTCACGGACGTCACGCCCGACATGGAGGTGGCGCAGGAGGAGATCTTCGGGCCGGTGCTGGCCGTGCTCCCGTTCGACACCGAAGAAGAAGCCGTCCAACTGGCGAACGGCACGCGGTACGGACTTGCCGCGGGCGTGTGGACCCGCGATGTCCACCGCGCGCATCGGGTCGCACATCGCCTGCGCGCGGGCTCGGTGTGGGTGAACGCCTACCGGATCGTTGCGCCGAACGTGCCGTTCGGTGGCGTCGGCCAGAGCGGCTGGGGCCGGGAGAGCGGCCTTGCCGCGGTGAAGGACTTCACCGAGACGAAGGCGGTGTGGGTGGAACTCGACGGCCAGACCCGCGACCCGTTCAAGATGGGCTGAATGACGAGCGACGTGTCCGCGGGGGCGATGGACGAAGCGGAGGGCGACGCAGGCCCGGCGAACCTGCCGCTCGCCGGCATCACCGTCGTCAGCCTCGAGCAGGCTGTCGCGGCACCGTACGCCACCCGTCAGCTGGCCGACCTGGGCTGCCGGGTGATCAAGATCGAGCGGCCGGGCACCGGCGACTTCGCCCGACGCTACGACGAGTCGGTGCGCGGGATGTCGAGCTACTTCGTCTGGGCGAACCGATCGAAGGAGTCGATCTGTCTGGACGTCAAGGATCCCGACGGCCTGGCCGTGCTCGTGCGACTGATCGAAACCGCCGACGTGTTCGTGCAGAACCTCGCGCCGAAGGCGTCCGCACGCCTCGGGCTGGATGCGACCACCCTGCGCGAGCGCCGACCAGAGCTGATCGTCTGCGATGTGTCCGGGTACGGCGCCCGCGGTCCGTGGTCGCACCGCAAGGCCTACGACCTGCTCGTCCAGTCTGAGGCCGGCGTGCTGTCGTTGACCGGAACCGCCGACGCGACCGCGCGGGTCGGGGTATCCATCGCCGACATCGCTGCTGGGATGTACGCCTTCAGTGGCATCCTCGCCGCGCTGTTACGACGTCAGAGCACCGGGTGCGGTTCGGTCGTGGAGGTTTCGCTGTTCGACAGCCTGTCCGAGTGGGTGGGCCAGCCGCTCTACTACACGAAGTACGCAGGCGAGCAGCCCGCCCGCACCGGCACGCATCACCCCACCATCGCTCCGTACGGACCGTTCGAGTGCCGGGACGGTTTGTCCGTACTCGTCGCGGTGCAGAACGAGCGCGAGTGGGCGACGTTCTGCACCAGCATTCTCGGCGAACCGTCGCTTGCAGTGGACGAGCGCTTCCGCGGCAATCCCGCGCGGGTCCGCAACCGCGACGAACTGCACCGGATCATCGCAGCCGCCATCGCGGGGTTCGACTCCACCGAAGCGCTCGCCCGCCTCGACGCCATCGGCATCGCGAACGCACGGCAGAACACCGTTGTCGAGCTGCTCGACCACCCCGCGCTGCTGAACCGCGACCGCTACCGGCACTTCGGCTCGCCGGTCGGGCAGCTCAGCGGCCCCATCTCGCCCATCTCCCTCTCCGGCGTGACGCCGCGGATGGACGCGGTGCCGGACATCGGCGAACACACCGACGCGATCTTGCAGGAGCTCGGCTACACATCGGCCGATCGCGAGGAATTGAGACAGCGCGGCGTCATCTGAGGGTGAGCCACGGGCCCGCCCAGCTAGGAGTCGAGCAATGCAGTTGTGCAGCATCCGGACCGAGTCCGGATCACGGCCGGCGATCCACCTGCCCGGACAAGGGGCCGTCCTCATCCGGGATCTGCTGGGCCGCGACCCAGGCAGTGACCTGGTGCCACTCCTCCAACCCGAGTCGCTCACGACCCTCGCTGCCGCTGCGGCGAACTGGGACGGCCAGCACCTATGGCCAGCTGCGACCTACGCCGCGCCGTACCGCACGCCGGGCAAGATCCTGGGCATCGGGCTCAACTACGGCGCGCACGCGGGCGACCTCGGCGCGCCGATCCCCCGCACCTCGCCCGCGTCGTTCTTCAAGGGCGCGCACACGATCGTCGGCCCGGGAGAGCCGATCGTCGTCCCGTCCGGCATCGGGAAGGTCACTGCGGAGGCCGAGCTCGGACTGGTCATCGGCCGGGACTGCTACCGCGTGTCCGAGGCTGATGCGCTGGACTACGTCGCCGGTGTGGTCGCGATTCTCGACCAGACGGCCGAAGAGGTGTTGCTGGAGAACCCGCGCTACCTGACCCGGGTGAAGAACTACCCGACGTTCTTCTCCTTCGGTCCGGTCGTCATCACGATGGACGAGGTTCTGGCTGCCGTAGGGAACCTCGATGAACTCTCAGTGACGACGGTGCACAACGGTGGTGACCACCGCACGGACGTGGTGGCCGGGATGACGTTCTCTCCTGCCGAGCTGTTGAGCTTTCACAGTCACGTCATGCCGTTTCATCCGGGTGACATCCTGTCGACGGGCACGCCCGGCGCGGTCGCGATCACGGGTGGGGACACGGTGGGCTGCCGCCTCGGCAACGGGTTGAGCGTGCTTACCAATCCGGTCGCCGACGACGACCCGGCATCCTGACCGCCGCGGCGGGAGGGTCAGGCAGACCGGCCGTTGACCTTGCCCGCCGCGGACTTCTCGGCAACACCGGCGGGCGAGGATTCGTAGTGCTTCGCCAGCAGATCGCCGGCATTGGTGATGTGGGTGATCATCGCCGAGCGCGACTTCTGACTACTGCGCCGCTGCAAGGCGTCGAGCACGGCGCGGTGGTCCTCGGTCGTCGACTTCGGCCAGCCCTCGATGCTCGCATAGAGGCGGTGCGGGACAC
>DATFTS010000482.1:0-3060 GCA_035261645.1 Jatrophihabitans sp.
AAGGTTCGCTGGCCGGGCGTGCCGACCGTGCCGGCGATGAACCGCCGCGGGCGTTCGAAGACGTGGAGCTGGCGCATGATGCTTCGAGCGTAGTCAATTCCGACCAGGCTCAGACGTTGCCGCCGCCGGCTCCCCCGCCCACCGTCGCGTCGTCGCTGGCGCTCTTGCGACGGCGTCGCTTGGGCGGCGCGAACCCGCTCAGGTCACCGCCCACGTCGTTCATGCGCAGGACGTACGGCCGGGTCTTTGTGTAACGAATCACCGAGACGGACGCCGGATCGGGGACGATGCGCTGGTACTGGTCCAGGTGCAGCCCCAGTGCGTCGGCGACAACGGCCTTGATGATGTCGCCGTGCGTGCAGGCGACCCACGCCGCGTCGTCACCGAAGTGGACGTCCCAATCGCGGATCGCAGTGACGGCGCGGGCGGCCATCTCGGCCAATCCTTCGCCACCCGGGAAGTGGACGGCCGACGGCTGGCTCTGCACCACCTTCCACAGCGGGTCCTTCGCCAGATCTTTGATCGCCTTGCCGGTCCAGTCGCCGTAACCGGCCTCGATCAGCCGCTCATCGACGTGCCATTCCGGGTTTCCCGGCTGGGCGTCCAGAACAGCCTGCGCTGTCTCGACGCAGCGCTCCAGCGGGCTGGTGACGACGGCGGTGAGCGGGATGGCCGCGAGCCGGGTCGCGACGTTCTGTGCTTGAGCCTGGCCGCGCTCGTCGAGATGCACGCCGGGCGTGCGGCCGGCGAGCACCGGGCCCGTCATGTTTGTCAGCCCGTGCCGGACCAACAGCACAGTGCTCATCGCGGAACCTCGCTGCGCGCGCTCATGTGGTCGCCGACAGATAACCGGTGGACAGCAGCACGATGAGCAGGACGCCGAGCGCGATGCGGTAGTACACAAAGATCATCGTCGAGTGCCTGGTCAGCCAGCGCATGAGCCAATGGATGGACGCGAGCCCCACGATGAACGCGAAGATCACCGCGACGCCGGTGAGACCGGCCCCGGGTGAGTGGCCCTTGCCGGGTCGGATCGCTTCGTATGCGCCGGAGAGGACGACCGCCGGTATCGAGAGGAGGAAGGAGAACCGTGCCGCCGCCTCCCGGGTCAGCCCGCGGAACAGCCCGGCGGTGATCGTCGTACCGGAGCGGGACGCGCCCGGGATCAACGACAGCGCCTGCGCCGAGCCGACCACGACTGCGTCCCTGGTGTCGAGGTCCTCCTCCTCGCGGTCGCGTCGCCCCACCTTTTCGGCCGCGAACAGCAGTACGGCAAGTCCGATGAGGGTTGACGCGATCAGCCAGAGGTTGCGGGCGCCGGTCTCGATCTGGTGGCTGAAGATCAGGCCGAACACGGCCACCGGGACCGTCGCCAGGATGAGGTACCAGCCCAGCTTGTACTCCAGGGTGCCGCGGACGGTGCGGTCGTAGAGACCGCGGATCCAGGCCACGCTCACATGCAGTAGTTCGCGCCAGAAGTAGAGGACGATCGCCGCGGTGGTGCCGAGTTGCACGATCGCGGTGAACCGCGTGCCGGGGTCGTTCGTCGTGCCGTGGTAGAAGTGCCAATCGAACAGGGCCGGGATGATCCGGATGTGCGCTGTGGATGAGATCGGCAGGAACTCGGTCAGTCCTTGGACGATGCCGAGGATTACGGCCTGCAGCAGGGTCATCCGGCCTCCTGCCTCGGCCGCTGACCCGGTGCGGTGCCAATTGGTGACCTCGCAAGCTCGCTCACGCCGGGTCGCTGACGTGGGATTTTCGGCGCACCGCGCCACCTTAGCGAGCGTCCGAACGGGAACTGTCGCGGCGAGCCGGTAACTTTCCGGGCGTGAAACAGCGCACGGTCGGCCGCAGCGGCCTGAAGGTATCCCATCTCGGGCTGGGCACGATGACGTGGGGCGTGGAGACCGATCCGGACGAAGCCGCCGCCCAACTCGTCGCGTTCCACGACGCCGGTGGCACGCTCGTCGACACCGCGGCGTCCTACGGATACGGCCGATCCGAGGAGATCCTCGGCCATCTTGTCGCCGACGTCGTACCCCGCTCCGATGTCGTTATCGCGAGCAAGGCGGGCATCACCCGGACGGCGGATTCGCAGATCGTCGATGCATCCCGCGGTGCGCTACTGCGCCGGCTGGACGAGTCGTTGCGCAAGATCGGCACCGACTACCTCGACCTTTGGTACGTCCACTACGTCGACGACGCCGTGCCGTTCGAAGAGACGCTGGGCGCGATCGACCACGCGGTGTCGTCCGGCCGGGTGCGCTATGCCGGCGTGTCGAACTACTCCGGCTGGCGGATTGCGCGTGCCGCCACGTGGCAGCGGGCGGTGCCAGGCCGCGCGCCGATCGTGGCCAACCAGGTGCGTTACTCGCTGGTCGACCGCGGGATCGAGCGCGAGGTCGTGCCGGCCTGCGCCCAGCTGGGCGTGGGGATCTTCCCGTGGTCACCGCTCGGCGGTGGGGTGCTGACCGGCAAGTACCGCAGCGGCGTCCCGTCCGACTCGCGCGCCGCCGCGGGACACCGCCCGGACCTGGTGGCGGACGACGCCTCGAGCGGCATCGTCGAGGCGGTTGCTACGGCGGCCGAGGGGTTGGCTACATCGCCGGTCGCTGTGGCGCTGGCTTGGCTGCGCGACCGCCCCGGGGTTTCGGCGCCGATCTTGGGTGCGCGGACGCTGGGTCAGCTGACGGGTGCGCTCGCCAGCGAGACCCTCGACCTGCCGGCTGAGATCCGGGACGCGCTCGACGACGTCTCCACTCCCCCGATCGGTTATCCCGAGGACGTGCGCTGATTGGATTCCGATCCGGTCTTCGAGGCTTTCTGTGCGGCCGGGCTCTGGCCCGGGTTGGGCCGGCTGGCCGCTGCGCTGTCAGACGCCGGGATCCGCGGCCCCGAGGACGTGACGTCCAGTGCACTTGCGTCGCTGCCCAAGGTTGGGCCGCAGCGCGCAGGCCGGTTGTTCTCCGCCTGGATCGGCGCGGCGCCGGTGTACGAGGTGGCGTCGCTGATCGTCCCGGCCGGCGTCGACGCACGCGTTGCCGGCCGAGTGGTGGA
>DATFTS010000483.1:0-2688 GCA_035261645.1 Jatrophihabitans sp.
GCGGTCTGGCTCACGCTGCTCATGTCGACGTACACGGTGCTGGGCGAGAGCCCGGCGAGGATGCCGTCCGGCCCACCGGCGACCGCGATGAGCGCCACGTCGTCCGTCACCATGCTGATGACGACCTCGACGGCGCCGGCAACCTCACGAGGGGTGTCGTGCCAGTTCAGGCCGCGGGCGATCAAGGCCTCCGCCCGATCACCGCGCGTGCGGTTCGTCCCGTGCACCTCGTGCCCCGCGGCAAGAAGCCGGCCGGCGATCTCGCTGCCCATCGAACCGAGCCCGACAACCCCAACAACGGTCATGACTCCACGATCCCCTCAGCCGGGCACGCTCCGCATCGCCGTCAGTGGCGATTGCTTGGCAGGGCTAGCGCCCACGAGACATTTGCCGGTAGCTGGGATGCGCTCGGCATCGCAGTCGTGCTCGACGCGGCATCAGCCCTAGGACGTCCGCTATGTGCGCCAGTGGTAGCCGATTGCCAAGTCCACCACGACGGCGTAGGTGAGGTACATCAGCCAGCCGCCGGTTGCGGTGCGGACCAAGCCAAGAAAGCGTTCGGCGAACGGCACGCGCAGCGTGGCGAAGAACTCGAAGAAGTAGACCCCGAACAGGCCGAGGAACAGCAGGCCGACCGGCCAGTCCTTGACCTTGAAGAAGACGGTGGCGCCGAGAGCTGAGATGACCATGAACGCGACGCACATGCCCGCGTTCGTGCGGGGGTCATTGCCGCGGTAGCGGTTCCATCCGATCGCAAACCAGTGGATGCCGTAGGCAGAGAACGCGAGGGCTGCCATATACAACGCCGGGTTATCTGTGAACACCTGCAACCAGGTGAGCCCGACGAACAGGATGACGCCGGTGACGAACTGGCAGAAGCCCGGCAACCAGATGCCCCAGACGCCAAGCGATCGGTCGAGGCGCTCAGCGGCAAGGGGTCGGTCGACCCGCTCGTCCCCGAGCGCTCGCTCGACTCGCTCCACCGGTTTCGGCCATCCGAGGAGCTCGCGCGGACCCCAGATGAGATATCCGGTGCCGAGGCCGAAGAAGCCGAGCGCGAGGGGCGGGAACGCGGAGCTGGCGAAGGTGATCTCCATTTCAGTGCTTCCCTTCCAAATGTGCCGTGCGGGCCGATGTGACATCGACGACGAAGCGCGCGCCGACTGACCGGCTCTGCGTGCCGAGGTTGGCGATTTCGCGGAGCAGGTGGAGTTCAGGGGTGTCCGGCCGCGCTGCCCAGTGGCAGGTCGTTGTTGACCGCTCGGTAACGGAAGACGTTGCGCTTAGGCCACGCCTGCGCATGTCGCCTTCGTTTATGAAGATTACCGCGCCCGGTCCCTTCGGTCGTTCGGCGTCGTGCCGGTCCTGCGACTGCGTCACCGTGCGCGGCGCGCGGTGGAACGGGAGGTGGCGCACTCGACCCATACGCCTGAGCTTTTCCCCGGCGGCGCAGCCAACCAATCCCGCGGTCCGCCATTGTGTGGTCTTGGTGGCAGGCATGCGGCAATGGCGGCTATCTGCAATCGGCTGTACGTAGTGGCGACACCCGGCTAGCGGGTATGCGAGCAGTGGCGCTAGCCGCGCAGACGCGACCGCACCTGCAGCGGCAGGCTTTTGACATGCTGCACCGTGGGTACCGGAGAAGTCCTCGCCAGGCGAGGCCACACCACTTGCGGACCGAATCAGCCCGGCGATGCATCGACATCGGCCGCGCGCTGGACCTCTTGCAGGCCGCGGTCGACTCGTACGGGCCGGCATTCGTGTATCCGCCTGTCGCCGACCCCGAACACGAGAGCGTTTATCGCGTGGACGACGGCCCGCTCACGCTCGCGGCCCACGCTTTGCAGCTGGCCGGCGTGCCCGACACCGAGCTTGAGCCGCTGCGCCACCAACCACTTCGCGACCTACACGCACAGGGCCTCATGCCTGTCCGGCTGTCCATGGGGGCCGCGGTCGTGCTCGACGCCGCACAGCGCAGCCAGGACCGCGGCCGTTCGGGTGGCGAGGCGCTGGAGGAAGCCGCCAAGGTCGCCGAGCGGTACATGGCGCTGCTGCCCGACCACGCTTTTGAGGCGGTCGCAGCCGCGCCCGAGCGGCGTCCGAACATGGCGCCGCGCTGAGCCCCCCGTCCGGGTCAACTTTCGGGGTCAGCTTTCGGGCGTGCCCACCAGTCGTTCGATGGCAGCGGCCGACAGCTCCGACTTCGGGACGAACCCCATGACGGGCGCCGCGTCGATGAGATCGGCGTAGTCGGCGGGATCATGTGTCGAGACGAGGACGAGGGCGGCCTGCGCGGGCCAGGCGGCGAGACGGCGGGCTAGGTCGAAACCGCTGTCAGCGCCCAACGAGATATCGATGAGGACCACGTCCGGCTGCAGCCGGTGCACGATGTCGACGGCCTGCGCCGTGCTGGTCGCAACGCCTGTGATCGAGACTCCCTGGCGCTCGAGCAGCGTGGCGGCGGCGTCGAGGAACGGGACGTTGTCATCGACGATCACACACCGCAACACAACATCCAGCCTTGCGATCGGGGTCTCGTGCCGCATTGCAGCTACCTATGACCGGGGTCGGCGGGTGAATTGCCGAACCGCGAGCGGCATCGTCGGGGCCATCAGTCGAGTGTCGACGATCGGTCCGAGGCGGCGGGGTACTCAGGGGGCGGGGAACTCAGCCCGCCTTGGGCAGTGC
>DATFTS010000484.1:0-3902 GCA_035261645.1 Jatrophihabitans sp.
GACATCTACACCGTGCCGATGGCCCGCTTCGTCGACACCTTCGCCCGCGTGCTCGGCGACCCGGCGCTGCTGCACCTGTTCTTCATCGACGGCGGCGCGCTCGCCGTCGAGAACGCGCTGAAGGTCGCCTTCGACTGGAAGAGCAGGCTGAACGAGGCGCGCGGCATCGATCCCGCACTGGGCACTCAGGTCATGCATCTCGAGCACGCCTTCCACGGCCGCACCGGTTACACGATGAGCCTCACCAACACCGACCCTGCCAAGGTCGCCCGCTTCCCGAAGTTCGACTGGCCACGCATCCCGTCGCCGTCGATCAACGGCAACGCTGACGTCGCCGCCGCTGAAGCCGAGGCGCTGGCTGCCGCCCGCGCGGCGTTCGAGGCGAACCCGCACGACGTCGCCTGCTTCATCGCGGAGCCCATCCAGGGTGAAGGCGGCGACAACCACTTCCGTCCCGAGTTCCTGCAGGCGATGCAGGCGCTGTGCCACGAGTTCGACGCGCTCTTCATCGTCGATGAGGTGCAGACCGGTGTCGGCCTCACCGGCTCCGCCTGGGCCTACCAGCAGCTCGGCCTCGCACCGGACGTCGTCGCGTTCGGCAAGAAGACGCAGGTCTGCGGCATCATGGCGGGCCGGCGCGTCGACGACATTTCGGACAACGTCTTCGCGGTGTCGTCCCGGATCAACTCGACCTGGGGCGGCAACCTCACCGACATGGTGCGGGCTCGGCGCATCCTCGAGGTCATCGAGACCGAGGGGTTGGTCGACCGCGCCGCGGCCCTCGGCGCGCACCTGCTGCAGCTGCTGCGTGACCTCGCCGCCGAGCACCCCGCCATCACTGACGTGCGCGGCCGAGGCCTGATGTGCGCGTTCACCTTGCCGAACGCGCAGCTGCGCGACGACGTGCTTGCGCGCCTGCGCCGGGATGAGCTTGTGCTGATGCTCGGCTGCGGCGGTTCGAGCATCCGGGTCCGCCCAGCGCTGACGGTCACGACGGCCGAGCTCGAGCGCGGTGTCGCCGCGCTTGACCGGGTGCTCACTTCGCTCGGTAGCTAACACCGACCTGTGAACTCAGCGAGCAGTGACCTCGCGCTTGCCAGAGAGTCCTATCGTGAGGAAGAGATCGGTATTAGTTACTCCTTGTGAGAACGGGGTGGGCGATGACCATCCACCAGTGCCCGAAGTGCGTGCTGCGGTTCAGCTGGCAGACCGAGCTGGATGACCACTGCCGTTCCGAGCACCCTGAGTTCCAGCACGACTACCCGGCGACGGTCCACAACGACAACTCGCTGAAGGCTGTCCGCGTCGCCGGCCAGAAGCCGGCTCGCTCGCGTGGTTCTGAAACAGCCGAGACATCGGCGTTCCTGCGCACCTGGTGGAACGAGCGGTAACTACCGTCCGACCAGTTCCCGGGCTGCCGACTCGATCTCGTCCTCACCGAGCAGTACCAGGTTCGCGGCGGCGCCGAGCGGCACGAAGCTGTCCTGGCTAGCTACTCGAGCCACCCGGCCGCGATAGCCGGACTCGGTCAGCAACGCGAGGACCCCTTCACCGACGCCGCCGCTGTGCCGCGTCTCGTCGACCACGAGGACGCGACCGGTGCGGGCTGCGGCCAACCGGATGTCACGCCAGGGCAACGGCGCGATCCAGCGCAGGTCGAGCACCTGCGCGCCGACGCCTTCGGCGGCAAGCCGGCGTGCCACGCGCAGGCTCATCCGCACGCCGTTGCCGAACGTGACGATGGTGAGGTCGCTGCCCTCGCCGTGCGCCCGGGCCGACCCGATCGGCGCCACGGCGTCGGGGGAGTACTTCCCGAGCCAGCCGCGGTCGTTGGGCTCGTGCAGGTCGCGTTCGTGGTACAGCGCGATCGGCTCGAGATAGACGCTCACCTGCCCACGTGCGGTCGCGGCGTCGAGGCAGGCACGCAGCATCGGCCCGGCGTCCTCCGGTCGCGACGGCACCGCGACGACAAGCCCGGGGATGTCGCGCAGCACGCCGACCGCGTTGTCGTTGTGGAAGTGCCCGCCGAACCCCTTCTGGTACGCCAGCCCGGCGATCCGCACGACCATGGGGTTGGTGTACGCGCCGTTGGAGAAGAAGCGCAGGCTGGCCGCCTCGCCGCGCAGTTGGTCCTCGGCGTTGTGCAAGTAGGCGAGGTACTGGATCTCCGGCACCGGCAGCATGCCGCTCACCCCGAGGCCCAGCCCGAACCCGAGGATCGACTGCTCGTCGAGCAGGGTGTCAAAGACTCGTGCCGCTCCGAAGCGCTGCGCCAGCCCGCGCGTCACGCCGTACACGCCGCCCTTGCGCCCGACGTCTTCCCCGAAGACGAGCATGCCTGGACGGGCGGCCATCCCGTCGACGAGCGCGGCGTTGATCGACTGCGCAAGCGTCATGGGGCCGACGTCCTCCGGCAGCCGGCCCTGGAACGCCGCCTGCCGGGCATCGGCGGACGCGAGCGGCGTGCGGGTCTGCGGCTCGCGCGGTGCCAGTGGCGCGATCACCTCGTCCGCGGTGCTCAGCGTCGGCGTATCCGTCAGCTCAGCGGCAAGCGTCGCGACCGTGCCGGCCAGTTCGGCGTAGCGCTGCGCGAGGCCGGGCGCCCGCATCGCCGCGGCCAGCGCGAGCAGCGGATCGCGATCCAGTTCGGCGCGGATCTCGGCCGGGCTGCGGTACGCCGACTCGAGGTCGCTGCCGGCGTGACTCAGGAAGCGGACGGTGCGCAGGTGCAGCAAAGCCGGGCGCCGTGACCGGCGGACGAACCGGGCCGCTTCGGCAGCCACCGCGCGTGCTGTGTCGGGATCGTCGCCGTCCGCGCAGAAGTACCGGATGCCGGGCCGCTGCGCCGCAGCCGCCACCCAACCCGACGGCGTCGGCACCGAGATACCCAGGCCGTTGTCCTCACACACGAACAGCAGTGGCAGCGGCAAGCCCTGCGTGGCTGCGTAGCCGGCGGCGTTGAGTGCCCCGACGGCCGTGGAGTGGTTGATGCTCGCGTCGCCGAACGAGCACACCGTCACCGCGTCGGTCGGCCACGGGGCGCGGACGCCGAGCCGCTTGGCACGGCTGATCGACAGCGCCACGCCGAGCGCTCTTGGCAGGTGCGACGCGATCGTCGACGTCTGCGGGATGACCGCCAGTGAGGCGTCGCCGAACACCTTGTGCCGCCCGCCGGAGGCGACGTCCGCAGTGCTCGCGAACATCCCCAGCAGGATCGCCCGGATGCCGTCCTCGATCGACCGGCCGGCCTGCATCGCCCGGGCCAGGAAGAACGCGCCCGAGCGGTAGTGCAGTAGTGCAGGATCCGTCGGCAGCAGGGCCGCGGCGACGAAGGCATTCGACTCGTGGCCGGCCGACCCGATCGTGTAGTAGCCGCGGCCCTGCTCACGCATGCGGCGGGCGTGGATGTCGACGAGCCGGCTGCCGGCCATGGCGTCGAAGATCCCCAGCAGCGAGGGGTCGGCGGAGCGGTCGGCTCCGGCGTCGAGCTTCGCGAGCGCCTCGCGCGCATGCAGGTCGAGGTCGTCGTGCGCAGACCTGATACCGGGGGACGTCACGTCCTCAGATTGTGCCGTGTCGCCTCCGGACCGCAGTGGCCCGGCCCTCGGCCGGCAGGCGATGCATTTGCGAGTTATATAAGCGGGTTATATAATCCAGTTATGACAACGATGCGGGTGGCGGACGCGCGAGCGTTCGCTGCGGGGATCGAGCAGCTCACGCATTGGCTGCGCCGGCACGCGCCACAGTCGGTCAGTGCGTCGACGATCGCCGCGCTGGACAGGTTGGCGACCGAGGGGCCGTTGCGGGTCTCCGAACTGGCCACCCGTGAAGCGATGACCCAGCCGGGCGTGACGATGCTGGTGAACCGCCTCGCCGACGCCGGCTACGCCGAACGGGTCGCT
>DATFTS010000485.1:0-6656 GCA_035261645.1 Jatrophihabitans sp.
CACCACATCGACGGCGTCGTCCGCGGTGCGCAGCGGGTACGGCTTGGGACCGCTTACGGCCTCGACAAGGACCGTCGCGCCGATGCGTGCCGCCGCATCCGCTGCGTGTCCGAGGTTCTCCCTTGCCAGCGCGTCCTGCTCGTCCGGCCTCGCCTCGTCGACCCGGTTGCCGTAAAGCGCATTGAATGCGGACACGCCGAGCTGTTGACCGATCCCGACTGCTACGTCGAGGTTGTCGCGGAACTGCTGCGAGCGTCTTGGGATGGAAAGCACGCCGCAGTCGGGGCCGGCGAGGTCGCCGGCGAAGAAGTTCAATCCGACCAGTTGCACACCCGCGTCGCGGACCGCGCGCACAAAGGCGTCGACCGCGGCGTCGCCCGGCACCGGGTGCTCGGGCCACGGCCACCAGAACTCGATCGCGTCGAAGCCGGCAGCGTGCGCGGCGGCGGGTCGCTCCAGCAGCGGGCGATCAGCGAACAGCATCGAGCAATTGACCAAGTACTTCATGATTTCCGGAGCTCCAGGTCAGACGAAGGACGGCACCGCGAGCCACGCGTCGCCGGCGTCGGATGCATCGTCGCGGACCACGGCGGCCTCGATCAGGCCATAGGGACGATCGGCGGCGATGAACACCTCGCCGTTGTTCTCGAGGCCGAACGGCGCCAGGTCGACGAGGAAGTGGTGCTTGTTGGGCGCAGAGAACCGCATCTCGGCGACGTGCTCGTCGGCCTCCAGAACCCGCTTGCCCATCGCGTACAGCGATTCCTGCAGGGCACGGCTGTAGGTGTTCGCAAAGGTCTCGAGCAGCGTCGCGTAGACGGCGTCGTACGACTTGTTCCAGTCGACACCACTAGGGCTCTGATAGCGCCAGCGGGCGACCAGCGACGTGGCGAGGATGCGGTCGTCCGTCTCCTGCAGCGTCGTGTACTTGTCCTTGAGGAAGCCCTTGAACTCCGAGCCGGTGGATTTCAGCAGGACGAGATCCTGCAGGCCGGACACCACCCAGATCTTGCGGTCATCGCCGCGGCCGGCCACCGTCACGGCCGTCGTGCGTACCGCTCCGCCGCGGCGGACGAAGGCATGGTCGTGGCCCGCAGCGCCGACCGGGATCCGATCCCACGCGTACTGCTCCACCCGGATCTGCGCGCCGTCCGCCTTCGGGGCGGCGTCGAGGAAGTGCGCGCCGAGGGCGATCGCATAGTCCTCGGGCGAAGAGACACCGTGCTCCTTCGCGTAAGCGAATGCGGTGTTCTTCTGGGTGTCCGTCGGCAGGACGTGTGCCTGGTCGCCGTCGGAGTGGGCCGCAGCGAAGTCGCCGCGTAGCGAGGTGGAGACGTTGAGATCGACGATCTCGTGCCGGGCGCTGTCCCGGTAGATCCGCACCACGCGGGTCTCCGCCTTGCCGTACTGGTTTGCACCGAGAGAAATACCCATGCGGGTGCTCCTTGCGGTCCATTCGGTTTGTTCTTCCCACTTTCCGTGGAGCGGAAACTCACTACCGAATAGCGGAACCTTATCGGATTGTCGCGCGGCTCGTCAACGCCCGCCGCGGGCCAATCCCGTCACGGCGTTCGCATCGAGCCCGGTGGCGTCGGCGATCTCGGCTTCGGTGGTGGCGCCGCACTGCAACGCACGCAGGATGAAGTCGGCCAGGGCGCGCGCCGTCGCCGGCTCGTCGAGGATCGCGGAATCCGCATGCTCGAGGTAGTTGCGCAGCCGGGTGAGCGCAGCGTCCAGGCCGTCACGGTAGAAAGCGAACGTCGCGGCGTAACGCGTGGGCAGCTGCGCAGGATGCAGGTCCCAGCCCTGGTAGTAACCGCGTTCGAGCGAGCGCCGAACGAGGTCGAGGTGCAGCTGCCAACCGCGCCGTAGGTTCGCCCCCACCGGCAGCACGTTGGTGGAGCCGTCCGAGAGGCGCACGCCGGTGCCCGCCGCAGCAGCCTGCATGACCAGCTTCGCGTGATCGGCAACCGGGTGGGCCATGCTCTGGTATTCGGCCGCGATGCCGCAGAAGGCGGAGTAGTCGTACGTGCCGTAATGCAGGCCCGAGCAGCGTCCCTGCGCTGCCTGGATCATCCGCGCCACGAGCGCAGTGCCGTCCGGGCCCAGAATCGACTGCGGGGTCTCTACCTGGATCTCGAACTGCAGGCCGTCCAGCCCCATCGCCGTCTCGATCTGCGAGCAGGCGAAGACCATCGCCTCGACCTGGTCGACACTTGTCACCTTCGGCAGCGTGACGACGCCGGGACGGCCACCGGCCGCCACCAGCTCGGTGAGGAACAGCGCCAGCGTGCGCAGACCGCGTGCTCGTGTCGGCGCTTCCAGGCTCTTGATCCTGATGCCGTGGAACGGCGGTGCCCCGCCATGTTGCTGGCTTCCGGCCAGCGCGGCCGCGGCCTTTGCGACGTCGGCGTCCTCCACGTCGTCCGGCTTGCGTCCGTAGCCGTCCTCGAAGTCGATCCGAAGATCCTCGATCGGCTCGTGCTCGAGCTTGTCCCGCACGCGCTGCACAATCTCTTCGTCGGCGACGAGATCGGCGAACAGCTGCCCGTGCTCGTCGAGCGTCTTCAGCGCCTCGGCGCCCCATGCGGAGCAGCTCTCCGCGGCGTATCGGTCGGCCGGCACGTACACGGTGTGGACGGGCTGGCGACCGGGGCGGTTACCCGGGAACTGCGCAGCCAGGGCAGCATCGGCCCCGGCCAGCCGCGCATCGACCTCAGCGGTCAGCCGCTCGATGTCGATCGCCACGCCCGCTCCTCCCGTGAACTTTCGTATTGCGGACTCTATCTTCTGCGATACGGAAGTCAACGGTCAGTAGACGCACCCTTGCTTGGCCGGGCTGCTGAGCCCAGCCGAGTTGCTCGCGCTCTGCGATCGGTGCGACCCCGTCGAACTGTTGGACGGGCTCGGATGCGGCGTCGTGGCGGGTGTGCCGTAGAACGCCTGTTGCACCAGCGCGCGTACGGCTGCGGGGTTCACCTGCAGCGCCGCCTGACCGTCCATCGTGATGTTGCCGGCTGTCGGGATCGAGCGACCGACGATGTTGCCGGCAGTCAGGTTGATCATCTGCTCGGCGAACTTGGTGATGTCGAAGTTCTTGTTGTCGAACGTGAACGCGCCGTCGATCGCCTTCACCAGGTGTTGCAGGTTGAACGGGTTGAGCAGCGTCCCGGCCGACAGCACCCGCTTGAACGCGGCACTGAGGAAGTAGCGCTGGCGCAGTTCGCGGCCGAGGTCGTCCGAGATCGGACCCGGGATGTTGTGCCGCTGCCGGACGAACTCCAGCGCCTGCAGCGGAGTGAGGTCGTGGTGGCCTGCCGACATCTTGAACCCCGAGCCGCCGGACTCGTTGTGCGCGACGTTGTAGGCGTGCGTGTCGTCGACGCTTTCGCAGAGATTGATCGCAATGTTGCCGATCGCCTTGACGATGTCGACGAAGCCCTGGAAGCCGACCTCCACGTAGTGATCGATGGGCACACCCGTCAGCTGCTTCACGGTGGCCACCAGCGTGCCCGCCGCGGCGCGCTCCTGTGCCGCGGCGCCGTGCGCCCCGCTCTGCCAATACCCGTCGGCATACGCTGAGTTGATCTTGCCGTCCTGGTAGCCGGGAATGTGCACCCAGCTGTCACGTGGGATCGAGATCAGCGTCGCCTTCGACCCGTCCGCCGGCACGTGCACCAGCATGATCGTGTCGGTGCTCGTGCTGGTGTCGTTGCCGACCTTGAGGTACTGCTTCTCGGCTTCGGTAAGGCCGGCCCGCGAGTCGATGCCGACGATCAGGATGTTTTGCGCAATGCCGGTCTTCGCCTGGCGCACGCCCGACGGGGCAGGTTGGCCCAAGCCGGCGATGTCGATGACGTGCGTGTTGCGCTTGAGAGCAGCGAAGTTGTACCAGGCCCAGCCGCTGGCCAGGAACAGCGCGGTGGAGACGAGTGCACCGAGCAGCCTGCCACTGAAGCGCACGAATGGGGCGGCGTTACGGCGGGGCCGGCCCTGCCGGTGGCGTCCGGAAGAAGGCGCGTCCGGGCCGGTACCCATCTGCGCTCCTTATCGCCGCCCGCCAGTCGGAGATCACAGAATAGTCACGACGACTGAGGGGCAGCGAAGTCTCGGCGCACGGCCGCGATCTTGTTGCGGGAGCGCGGCCCCAACCGTCAACGCGCAACAAGATCCGCGATGGTGGCTTACGGGCTTGCTTACGGGCGGAGCGTCGCGCCGTAGATCACCTGGTGGTATGGCGACGTGGAGGCCGCCGGTGGCTTCGACGACACGGCCCAGACCCCGTACAACCGTCCCGGCGCAATGGCCTCGCCGATGTAGTCGCCCGGGAAGTATCCGCCGGCCTGAGCGGCATACTTCAGCACCGAGCGCGGGCCGATCGAGATCGGCGAGCCGAAGCTGAAGCCACCATTGCGTGACACCGAGAGTTGCTGCTGCACGAAACCACCGTTGTGCTGCGGCTGGGTCCGCGTGCCGTACGCGACGTAGACGCTGCCGCCGCGGGCCACCACGTCGACGTTCACCCGCTGCACGCCGCTGACGTCACCGCGCGATACCCGGATCGGTGAGGACCACCGCGTGCCGTTGGTGGAGAAGGAAACGTAGACGGGATCGGTGTCTGCGACTCCGCCTTCGTACGCCACGTACATCACGTGGGTGAGTGCGTCGATGTCCGCCGCGAACAGGCAGCAGCGGACGCCGTCCGCGTAGCCACCAGCGTTGTTCGCCACCTCGCTCGCTGCCGACCACGTCGCGCCGCCATCAGTGGACGTCGACGCGAACACCGTGCCGGTGGCATCGATCGGAGTCGCGGTAGCAGCAGGCAACGTGCGCGCATGCAGCCGAACCCCGAGCGGGCTGTCCGGACGCGCGCCGGGCGACACTGCGTCCGGCGCCTGGCCACCGGCGCCGAAGTCATAGAACGTGTCGACGATCGAGCCGCTCGGCAAGATCATCGGCTGGGAGTTCTGCGTGCCGTGGTCGAGCGGAGTGATGTAGGACGTCGCGCTCCAGGTTGCGCCCTTGTCGTCGGACCACCGCACTGCCTGCGGCGCACCGAGGAAGGTGTCGCCGTTGTACCGGAACGGCGTCCAGAACTGGTACACGCGCCCGTAATGCGGGCTGCTCTTGGAGTTGTCGACCACGATCCAGTTCTTGTCGTCGGAGTAGTTGCACGACGAACTCCGGTGCGCGTAGAACGGCTTGCTCCACGTCTGTCCACCGTTGTGCGACCGGAGTACCGCCACCGCGGACGGGCAGGTGGTGGCGTCGATGAGCAGCACCGACAGGTAGGCGGTGCCGTCCGGACCGAACGCCACGACCGGGTCGGACGCGCGGTCGTACAGTCCGCCAGTGGCGGTCGTGATGCCCTTGACCGGCGCATGACGCCAGGTCTTGCCCGCGTCGGAGGTCCACGCCACCGATATGTCGACCGCGCCACCGTCGGCGAAGCGCGAGTCGTGCGCCGCGGCGATAGCGATGTTGCGATCGATCGGCGACACGGCGATGTCGGGCTCGACCACCGTGTCCGGCTCGGAACCCGGCTGCGACGGGATGTCCTGCCGGGTGACCACGCCCTGATGCACGACCACCGGCGGTTCAGGCGGTCCAGCTACGGCTGGCACGCCGAGAGCGACGGAGGCGACCAGGCCAGCAGAGCAGAGGCCGACAAGCAGGACGGGACGGCCGATCATGAGACACCTCACAGGCGCAGCAAACGGATTAATCGGACTATCCCAGCCGCAGCTTCGCAGCGCTAGCCCCCAGCGGGTGTCGGTGCCGGGAACAGATTGCCGCGGACGCTTCCGCGCACGGTGCGTAACGCGACGACTACCCACGCGAGCACGAGGCAGGCGTACAGCACGACCGCCGCCATGCGGAACATTGCTGCGCCGGTGTGCAGCGCCAGGCCGCTCGTGCCCGTGACAAGCGTCCCGACCGGGAAGGTGAACGACCACCAGGTCAGCGAGAACGGCAACCGCTCGCGCATGGTGCGCACGGTGAGGGCCGTGGCCAGGCCCGCCCAGAGCACTGCGAACCCCCAGACCGGCACGCCGTAGAGCACGCCGAGGGCGTTCATCGCCGTCGTGTACGGAGGATGCAGCGCAAGCCCGGCATCGCCGCTGAGCAGGTTCGCCGCGGTGATCGACTGGCCCAGCGGGCCGAGCACGATCCACAGGGTTGGCACCAAGCGCGCGGGCGGCACCTTGTACAGCGCCAGGCGCTGCCAGATCAGGGTGATCACGATGATCGAGGCGAGCAGGCTGAGTCCGAACATCGCATCGCAGGACAGCAGCAGGCTCAGCCGCAGTTGTCCGGGCGCGGTGTAGGGAATCAGCAGCGCACCGGTGGAGGCCGACACCATCGGCGGCACGATCGGCATCAGCCAGCCACCGAACGCGCTGTCCTGTCCGACGTCGTGCACGGTGAACAACAGGTACGGGATCACCAACGCGGAGACCAAGCCGCCTGCCGTCCCTACCAGCCAGAGCACCCAGTCGACGTCGACGGCGGCCCGAAGGCCGATCCAGTCCCGGCCGACCAGCAAGGCGCCGGCACCGACTGTCAACGCAGCCATCGGCGGCGCGCCATAGAACGGCGCCATGACGGCGTCGCGGGCATACCCGCGCGCAACTCGGGCGTGCAGCTTCCAGTGC
>DATFTS010000486.1:0-7681 GCA_035261645.1 Jatrophihabitans sp.
GTAGGGAATCAGCAGCGCACCGGTGGAGGCCGACACCATCGGCGGCACGATCGGCATGAGCCAGCCACCGAACGCGCTGTCCTGGCCGACGTCGTGCACGGTGAACAACAGATACGGGATCACCAACGCGCACACCAGGCCGCCTGCCGTTCCTACCAGCCAGAGCACCCAGTCGACGTCGACCGCGGCCCGAAGGCCGATCCAGTCCCGGCCGACCAGCAAGGCGCCGGCACCGACTGTCAATGCAGCCATCGGCGGCGCGCCATAGAACGGCGCCATGCCGGCGTCGCGGGCATACCCGCGCGCAACTCGGGCGTGCAGCTTCCAGTGCAGCGCCGTAGCAACCGTAAGTGCGACCAGCAGGAAGGCAGCCAAGGCCCAGACCAGCGTGGCGGCCAGGCGCAGGCCAGGGAACTGGATCGGCAAGGTTGCAGCGGCCACCGCGACGATTCCGGTGCCCATGACGGACGCGTACCAGTTCGGCGTCATCGCCCCGAGCACCTGGCTCGACCGCTTGCGATCGCCCAACAGCGAGAAGCGCCCCAGCCGTCGAGAGTGCGGGAGGTCAGCCGTTGCGGCCGGGACGCGGGTGAGGGTCGTCGACGTCATGACACCAACGTGCACTCGCATGTCCAACGGCGGTTAGGGTTCAGCCTTTGCCTGCGTACAAAGGCAGCTTGTACCGCTCAGCGACGCACTCGTTGCGCCGCGCGCAGCCGGCTGCCGGCGATGTGCGCCAGCAGATCCCGCGCCGCACCCGCCGGCGGGGTACGGGCGCCGAGCCAGACCGCGTGCAGTAGGCGATGCAGGTCGACGTCGGCTACCGGCACCTCCCGCAGCGCACCGGTCGCGACGTCACCGCTGACGGCAAGTTCGCTCAGCACGGCTGGGCCGGCGCCGGCGAGGACGGCCTGCCGGACTGCGGCCGCGGTCGACAGCTCCAGCACTGGCGCCGCGGACTCCCGATCCGCACCGAGTACGTCGTCCAACGCGACCCGAAGTGCCTCCCGCGTCCCCGATCCAGGCTCCCTACTGACCAGCGGCGTTGTGGCGAGCTCGCGGGCGGACACCCGCCGGCTGCGACGCGCCCACGGGTGGTCGGGGCGCACGACCAGCCTCATCTGGTCCGACCCGATCGTCCGGCTGCGCACGCTGCGCGGCACGGTAGGTCCTTCCACGAAGCCGAGGTCGGCGTCGCCGCCGCGGACGTGCGCCAGAACGGCGTCGCTGTTGGTGGCGGTGAGCAGAACTTCGAGCGGTTGGCGTCCGGTGGCGCGGGCCGCCGCTTGCAGCGAGACCAGCCAGCCGGGCAGGAGCTGCTCGGCGATCGTCATGCTCGCGCTGATCCGCAACCGGGTCTGCTTGGCGTGACGCAATGTGGCGAGCCCGGCGTCGACCTCGGCCGCAACCGTGAGCAGCCGGTCAGCCCACTCGGCGACGACCACGCCGGCGTCGGTGAGCTTCGAACCGTGCGCGGTGCGCGAGACGAGCCGGACGCCGGTCTGTGTCTCCAGCGCTGACACCCTGGCCGACACCGCCTGTTGGGTGACACCGATCTCTGCCGCGGTGGCGTTCAGACTGCCGGTGCGCGCCACCGTGAGCAACATCTCGAGCGAGCGGAGTTCGGGCATGCGTGCACTGAGCGCCACGATGCCCCAGCGTAGCTGGGATACAACAGATCCTTGTTGCGCGCCTAAGCCGAGCGGTGCAGCCCGTCCTCGACGATCTCGCGGTAGATGTCGAAGTAGTCGCTGGACATCCGGCTCACGTCGAAGCGATCGAGTGCGTCGGCGCGGCAGTCCGCAGGCTGGATGTCCTGCACGCGGTGCAGGGCATCGGGTAACTCTTCGGGCCGACGGCAGACGATGCCGGTCTTGCCGTCCCGGATGATCTCCGGCACCGACCCGCGCCCGAGCGCGACGACTGGGGTTCCGCAGGCGAGCGCCTCGATCATCACCATGCCGAACGGCTCCTCCCAGCAGATGGGGAACAGCAGGCAGCGCGCCGCCTTCAACAACTCGCGCTTGAGGGACGCGTCCGCCTCCCCCACCCAGTGCATCTGCGGGCAGAGCAGCGGCTCTATCGCCGACTCGAAGTACGCCCGCTCGCTCGCTTCATTGCTCTTTGCCGCGATGACCAGTTCGATGCCGGCGCTCTTGGCGGCCTGCACCGCGTGCAAGATCCCCTTGTCGGGGGAAGTCCGCCCGAGGAACAACGCGAAGCCCGACTTCTTCTCCTCGAACGGGAAGTCGGCGACGTCGATCGCGTTGTGGACCACACCCGCCCAGTTCAGATTGGGCGCCCAGTTGCGCTGGGCCTGCGAGATCGCGACGACGTGCACCATCGACCCCAGGTCGCGGTAATAGCGGCCGAGCTCACCGGTGACCGGCCCGTGCGCAGTGACCACAGTCGGGACGTCGCGCGTGGCGGCGACCAGCGGACCGAGCAGGCTGTGGTCGTGCACGATGTCGACGCCGAGCTCGGCGAGCATCCGCGGCAGCGCCGCCGCGTGTACCGCGTCGGTCATGGTGTCACCGAGTCGCGTGTACTGCGGCTCGTCGAAGGTTGACAGCAGTGTCGCGGTCGTACCATTTCCACCCGCCGCGATCACCGTGACTTCTGCACCAAGGTCAACGAGGCCGTCCGCGAGGCCGGCGCAGATGGCCTCGATCCCGCCGTAGCCCTTCGGCGGCACCTCGTACCAGGGCGGCGCAACGATCGCGACGCTCAGCGGGCGGTGGGTGGAGGTCAGCCGTCCGCGGGCTCGTCGCGGTGTCATGTACCAATCCTCACCGCCGCCGAGCCGCGCTTCGTCGGCACGATCAGATCAAAACAATCGCACTGAATGCGCCTCTCAGCACGATTGTCCGTCGGCCTACGCGTCGGCGTCCTCGGCCGGTTCGTGGCGCAGTATCAATCCCGGCGGGAGCCCGATGAACGACACCCGCCCCTTGTCCACCGAAACCGACATCCGGCTGCCGGCGAACTTCAGGTTCCGCAGCTCCAGGTCGCCCAGGGCCTTCGGCCACGCCGGCGCGACACGCACCTCACCGTCAGGCACTGCCGGATGGACGCCCAGCAGGATCCGGACGAGCTGGATCGGTGTCGCTGCGGCCCAGGCCTGCGGCGAGCAAGAGGTGGGGTACGGGATCGGGCTCGGGTATTCCTTCCGGTCGAAGCCGCAGAACAGTTCGGGCAATCGGGCGTCGAAGTGTTCGGCGGCGTCGAGCAGCGCGGCCGTGACGCGCTGGGCCTCGGCGACGTAGCCGTACCGCCGCAGACCGGTCGCGATAACAGCGTTGTCGTGTGGCCACACGGACCCGTTGTGGTAGCTGGCCGGGTTGTATGCGCCCATGTCCGATGCAAGGGTCCGGACACCCCAGCCGCTGAACATCCGGTCGGACATGAGGTGTTCAACCACGTGCGCCGCCTTGTCACGGTCGGCGATCCCGGTCATCAGGCAGTGGCCCATATTCGACGCGCAGGCATCGACGAGGCGCTTCTCACCGTCGAGGGCTACTGCGTAATAGCCCTCGTCAGGCAGCCAGAAGGTCTCGTTGAACGCGCGCTTGAGGTCTGCGGCCCGTTGCAGCCAGTAGACGCGCTCCTCGACCTCGCCGGCCAGGCGGGCGCGGGCTCGATAGGCGGCGTACACGTAGCCCTGCACCTCGCACAGCGCGATCGGCGCCTGGGCGATGGAGCCGTCCGCGAAGTTGATGCCGTCCCATGAGTCCTTCCAGCCCTGGTTCGCCAGCCCGTGCTCGGTGGCGCGCTGATACTCGACAAAGCCGTCGCCGTCCCGGTCGCCGATCTGTCGTATCCAGTCCATCGCGCGATCGGCGTGCGGCACCAGCGTGGCGATGTCGTGCGCAGGGATCCCCCACTCGTACAGCTCGCCCAGCAGCATCACGAACAGTGGCGTCGCGTCGGCGGTGCCGTAATAGGTGCGCTCGCCGCCGAGCGCGGAAGCGGCGTCCAGGCCGAAGCGGATTTCGTGGACGATGCGACCAGGCTCCTCCTCCGTCACTGCGTCGAACCGGGCGCCCTGGTAGCGGGCAAGGGTGCGCATGGTGCCAACCGCGAGTTGCTGGTCCAGCGGCAGCGCCATCATCGCGGTGAGCAGCGAGTCGCGCCCGAACAGCGCCATGAACCACGGGGCGCCCGCCGCGACCACCACACTGTCCGGCTCGCTCGGGTCGATGATCCGCAGCGACCCGAGATCCTGTTGGCTGCGCCGCAGCACCTGCTCGACCAGCGCATTTTCCGCGTGCGCCACCGGCACGTCGAGGCGCCACTCACGCAGCCGCCGTGCCGGCGCGGACTCTTCGATCGGCCGGTCGAGCGGCAGACGTGGCAGCGGCATCCCGTCGAGCACCACGGTCGCGCCGACGACGACTTCCCAGCTGCCGTGCCCCGGCACCACGCCCTGGAACAGCATCCGGTCGCCAGCAACGGTGGCCCCCGGCGCCTCGAGGACGACCGCGCGGTGGTGACCACGCCAGATGGTCTCGATCGTGCAGTGGTCGCCGGCGCACGATGCGCTGACCGTGCGGTGGGGCACCCGGCCGTCCTTCACCTCGAACACGTCGGCGAAGTCGGCGTCGAACGCGATCGCGATCGTGCATTCGGCCGACTCGCGGGCGAAGTTACGGACGGTGAACACCTCGCGCATGCCCATGCCGATCCAACGGCGCCGCTCGATCACGATGGTCTGCCGGCGCTCGCCGAGCGTCGCCGCCAGACCGAGATACAGCCCGTGATAGGGCTCTGGGACGAGGCCGACGAGGGGGCGCAGGCGCTCGTCGTTGACGTGGACTTCCCAGCGGGACAACACCCGGGTGTCCTGGATGAACAGCCCGTTGACGCCTTCCGCGGCGATGTCGCCAACCGGGTCACTGATGCAGAAGGACGACCCCTCGATGAGTACCACCGTTTCGGGATCGACCGTCGAAGCGGGTCCGCTGGCCTTCCACGCAGTCATCTGAAGCGATGGTGGTCGGCGCGGCGGGACATCACGTCCCCTCCCCGGCACGAAATCAATGGCCGAACTGTGACCCGCCAGGACCTTGCGCTCAGCCTGTCGGCGGTAACGCGCGCAGCCCGGCCGCCTCGATCTCACCGGTGTAGATCGCGTCCTCCGCGATCTCGCGCAACTTCCGGTGTCGATGTTGACTGGCCGTGCGCAGGATGCCGAACGCGTCCTCTTCGGTCACCCGATAGCGGGCCATGACGATGCCCATCGCCATCCCGATCCGGCGATTGGTCGTCAATGCGATTTCCAGGTTCTGAATCTTGGTAAGGGCCTCGGCAAGCGCGTCACCGCTCGCCAGCACCGACTCGTTCGCCATGACCCGAGTTTTATTGATCGTCGCGGCAGCTGACACAACCCGGCAGGACCAAATCAGGTCCCGCGTCCAGACGTCCCAGACGCAAGTGTCCAGCGCCAGTCCACCGCAAGTTGTCCGCGCTTCCAGCCGCTACAGCAGCTTGTAGCGCGGACAACTTGCACAAGACCGGCACGGCGTCAGCGTTGCTTGCGCACGACCTGCCACACGCTCACCGGCAGCACGATGGCCACGGCCAGTGGCATCACCCACCAGGTGTGGGGCGTCGATCGGCTCAGCCCCCAGGTGATCGCAAGCGCGACGGCGACAACTGCCGCGATGCGCCAGTCGTCGCCGACGACGAAGTCGTACCAGAAGTGGCCGAACGCCTTCAGCCGCCTCATGACGGCACCGCCTCTCGAACCGGTTCCACCGTTCGTTGCTCGCGGCGCTGACGCAGCTGGCGCAGCATCGCCACCATCGCGAGTGCGTAGAGCGCGATCGCCGGCACCAACACCAGCAGCGCCGCGTCCGACCCGGGCCAGGCCGCGCCGGCACCCTCGGCGCCCCAGAACGTGCCGAAGGCGCACAGCATCACGCCCACGACGAACTTCATCCCGTTCTCGGGCACGCGGGCGAGCGGAGCGCGAATCGCAAAGCCGACCGCGGTGACGACGACCACCGCCGCCGCCGCAGCGATGGCCGCGAGCGGGATGTCATGCTGGTTGCTGCCGAAGGTGAGCGCGATGAATGCGACTTCGAGACCCTCGAGCAACACGCCTTTGAACGCCAGCGTGAACGCGTACCAGTCGCCCACCCCGGCGCGGTGCTCGCGAGGTGCGGTCTGCGCCGCGGCCACCTGTTCCTGGAAGATCTCTGCCTCGTCGTGCAGCGCCTTGTAGCCGCTGGCCCGCAGCACAGCTTTGCGCAGCCACTGGAGCCCGAAGATCAGGAGCAGGCCGCCGACGACCAGGCGCAATGATTGCAGTGGCAGCGCCGAAAGGGCCGGCCCGAGTGCGGCGACGACTGCCGCGAGGACGATGAGACCGGCGAACACGCCCCGTGCCGTCGAGCGCCACTCCCGCGTCGTGCCCACTGCCAAGACGATCGTCGTCGCCTCGACCGCTTCAACTGCACAGGCCAAGAACACTGCGAAGAACAGTGCACCAGCATTCACGTCGCTGACCTCCGTGGCGCGGCCCGGCGGGCGGCGTTCGCTACCTCCACCTACGCTATATGTCCGCGCCTGAGGACCTTGTTCCGGACTGTGCCCAGCGCTACCTCAGCTCCGGGTTTACCGGTGCCTTGGTAAGTGCTAGCTTACGGTTAGTGACAGCTTACGCAGTTCATCAGCTCGACGCGCTCGGCGACCCGACCCGCCGGGCGATCTTCGAGCGCCTTGTCACCCGGCCGCGAGCGGTCGGGGAGCTTGCCGGCGAGCTGCCGATCAGCCGCCCCGCGGTGTCCCAACACCTCAAGGTGCTCAAGAGCGCTGGCCTGGTGATCGACGAGGCGATCGGCACCCGGCGGGTCTATCGCGTCGACCCGGACGGGCTGGCAGCACTGCGCGCTGAGCTGGACCGCTACTGGACCACCGCACTTGCCACCTACAAGCAACTCGTCGAGCACACCACCCAGGAGGACTTATGACCACACGCGCACAACAGACCGCCATTCGCACCGAGATCGTCGTCGAGGCCCCGGCCGAGCGGGCATTCCAGGTCTTCGTCGACCAGTTCGACAAGATCAAGCCCCGCGAACACAACATGCTGCAGGTCGACGTCGCGGAGTCGATCTTCGAGGCGCACGCGGGAGGGCGCATCTACGACCGCGGCATCGACGGCAGCGAATGCCAGTGGGCACGTGTGCTCGTCTATGAGCCGCCGACCCGCATGGTTTTCACTTGGGAGATCAGCCCTCACTGGCAGCTTGAGACGGATCCGGCCCGCGCCAGCGAGGTCGAGGTGCGGTTCGTGCCGGAAACACCGCAGCGGACGCGAGTCGAGCTCGAGCACCGGCATCTGGACCGGCATCTCGACGGATGGGAAGGACTGCGCGAGGGCGTCGCAGGGCCGGACGGTTGGCCGCTCTACCTCCAGCGCTACGCCGACCAGTTGCGTTAGGAGCTGCACTACCAGCGCAGTCGATGGTCCTGCGCCCGGTGATCACGGCGAACAGGCGTCGGGAACCGCCGGGCACAGGCGCTACTCCGGGCTCGTCACAGGCAGGCCGGCCGCACGCCAAGCGCGGTAGCCGCCGACCATGTCAGTGGCTCGACGGACCCCCAGCGCCTGCAACGCCGCGGCGGCCAAGCTGGACGCGTATCCCTCGTTGCAGACGATGATGACGTGCAGGTC
>DATFTS010000487.1:0-7780 GCA_035261645.1 Jatrophihabitans sp.
GGGCGTGACGAGCGGGCTGCCCGACCCGGCGATTCTAGTGCTCGTCGGGCCCTCTGGCGCGGGAAAATCGACCTGGGCGCGTCAGCGATATCGGCCACAGGAGATCGTCTCGTCGGACGAATTGCGGGCAATTGTCGGCAGTGGAGCCAACGATCTGGACGCTACCGACGACGCTTTCACGCTGCTCGACACCATCGTCGCCGCCCGCGCGCGGCGTGGTCTCACCTGCGTCGTCGACACGCTCGGCCTCGATGCGCAGCGCCGCCGCGGCTACCTCGCACAGGCGCGCGAGCACGGCCTGGCCGCGGTAGCCGTGGTGTTCGACGTCGCGCCCGCTCTGGCGCGCTCGCGCAACGCCGGTCGCGACCGGCCGGTGCCCGCGCCGGCCCTGCGCGCCCAGCTACACCGCGTCGCTGAGGTGCGTGCGGCGCTCGATGAAGAAGGCTGGGACCACGTCCTCGTCATCGCGGACGAGTCGCCCGCTGCCGCGCCGGCGGAGCGACCGGACGTCGCCGTGGGCAGGCCGCCCGCGGGCCTGGAGTTCGTGCTGCAGATCTCGCGGTTCCCGTGGGAGGACGACCCGGCCGGCTGGCTGCGTGGGATGGCGCTTGCGGCTGAGGAGGCTGGCTTCGTCGGAGTGGCGCTGATGGACCACCTCATCCAGATCCCGCAGGTGGACCGTGCCTGGTCGCCGATCCCGGAGCCGTGGGTGACGCTGGGCATGCTCGCCGGTCTCGACACCGGGCTGCGGCTGGGCACGCTCGTGTCGCCGGTGACGTTCCGCCCTGCGGGCATCACCGCGAAGGTCGTCGCGACCCTGGACGCGATCAGCGGCGGGCGGGCGTTCCTCGGCATCGGTGCCGGTTGGTGGCAGCGCGAGCACGCAGCGTTCGGGCTGCCGTTCCCGCCCGCGCGGCGACGGTTGGACCAGCTCGAAACTGCGATCGAGACGATCCGCGCGCTGTGGGCGCCCGGGACGAAGGAGTACGTGGGCGAGCGGGTCTCACTGCCCGAGACCACCTGCTACCCGCGCCCGGTCGGGAACGTGCCGATCATCGTGGGTGGAACGGGTGAGCGGCGCACGCTGCGCATCGCGGCGCAGCTCGGCGACGCGTGCAACGTGCCGTCCGAGGAGGTCGCGTTGCAGCGGCGGATCAGTGTGCTGCGGGAGCACTGCCTGGCGGTCGGGCGGGATCCGTCCGAGGTCGCGATCACTGTGCTGGATCTGCCGGTCGTCGGACGCGACCGGGATGAGGTGTGGAACCGGATCGAGGCCTTACGCGGACGAGTCGCCGCGCCGGCGTTCGCGCGGACGCACCACGCCGGCACGTACGCCGAGCAGCGCGAGCGCTACGCGCGATTGGCCGAGCTCGGCGTGCGCACGGTGTTCCTCTCGCCGCCGCACATCCGGACGCCTGAGGACGTGCTGGCGCTCGCGCCCATGCTGCGCTGATCTCTGGTTCGTCCAGCCGGTATGCGACGGCAGAGCCCGGGTAGCTCAAACGAAGGCGGAGCTACCCGCCCGATCGCAATTGCTAGGAGATGGCATGGCAGACCAGTTGTCAGGCAAGAGGGTCGCCTTCCTCATGGCGAACGAGGGAGTCGAGCAGGTTGAGCTGACGCGGCCCTGGGAGGCGGTTGAGCAGGCCGGTGGCCGTCCGGTTTTGGCGGCGCCGAAGCAGGGCACCGTCCAGGCGTTCAACCACCTTGACAAGGGCGACACGTTCTCAGTCGACGTCACCACCGATCAGCTCCAAATCAGCGACTACGACGCGATCGTGCTGCCGGGCGGGGTCGCTAACCCGGATCAACTGCGCATGGACAACCCGGCCGTTCAATTCGTCCGCGCGTTCGTCGAGGCGGGCAAGCCGACGGCGGTCATTTGTCACGGACCGTGGACGCTCGTCGAAGCCGACGTCGTGCGCGGCCGCACGGTGACCTCGTGGCCGAGCCTGCGCACCGACATTCGCAACGCGGGCGGCAATTGGGTCGACCAGGAAGTGGTCGTCGACACCGAAGGTCCCAACTCGCTGATCACGAGCCGCAAGCCGGAGGACCTCGACGCCTTCTGCAGCACGCTCGTGCAGGTGTTCGCCGGCGCGGCGGCCGGCGCGAGGCGGTGACCGCACCTGCGGTGGTCCACCCCGATCCATAGACTGAGGGCTTCCCACTCATTTCTTGGATCGGGGTAGTCCTGTGTCTACGCGCGACGACCTGCGCAACGTCGCGATCATCGCGCACGTCGATCATGGCAAGACGACACTCGTCGACGCCATGCTGTGGCAGTCCGGGGCGTTCAGCCAGCACCAGGCCGACGCCGGCTCGGTCAACGAACGCGTCATGGACTCGATGGATCTCGAGCGCGAGAAGGGCATCACCATTCTCGCGAAGAACACCGCGGTGGATTACGTAGCGCCGTCCGGTGAAGGCGTCACGATAAACATCATCGACACGCCGGGTCACGCCGACTTCGGCGGCGAGGTCGAGCGCGGGCTGTCGATGGTCGATGGCGTGCTGCTGCTCGTCGACGCGTCGGAGGGGCCGCTGCCTCAGACCAGGTTCGTCCTGCGTAAGGCGCTTGCCGCGCGGCAGCCGGTCGTCGTCGTCATCAACAAGGTGGACCGGCCGGACGCCCGTATCGCCCAGGTCGTGGACGAGACCTACGAGCTGTTCCTCGACCTCGACGCGGACGAGCAGCAGATCGAGTTCCCGATCGTGTATGCGTCGGCGAGGGCCGGGCGTGCCTCACTGCAACGACCGGCCGACGGCGAGATGCCTGATTCGCCGAACCTGCAGCCGCTGTTCGCGACGATCCTGTCGGCGATCCCGGCGCCGTCCTACGAGGAGGGCGCGCCGCTGCAGGCGCACGTCACGAACCTCGACGCTTCGCCGTACCTCGGCCGGTTGGCGTTGTGCCGCGTCCACAACGGCCGTATCGCGAAGGGCCAGACGGTCGCGTGGTGCCGTACGGACGGGTCGATCGAGCGTGTGAAGGTGAGCGAGCTGCTCATGACGCACGCGCTGGAGCGGGTACCTGCCGAGTCCGCCGGTCCGGGGGACATCATCGCCATCGCCGGCATCGAGGACATCACGATCGGCGAGACGTTGGCCGATCCGGACGACCCACGCCCGTTGCCGGTGATCACCGTCGACGAGCCGTCCATTTCGATGACGATCGGCATCAACACGTCCCCGCTCGCCGGCGAGTCGGGCAAGAAGCTGACCGCGCGGCTGGTGAAGAACCGGCTGGACTCCGAGCTGGTCGGCAACGTGTCGCTGCGGGTGCTGCCGACCGACCGCCCGGACACCTGGGAGGTGCAGGGCCGCGGCGAGTTGCAGCTCGCGGTGCTGGTAGAGCTGATGCGGCGCGAGGGGTTCGAGCTGACCGTCGGCAAGCCGCAGGTCGTCACCCAGGTCATCGGCGGCGCGCTGCACGAGCCCACCGAGCGGCTGACGATCGATGTACCCGAGGACTACGTCGGGGTGGTCACCCAGCTGCTGGGGCTGCGCAAGGCGCGGTTGGAGCAAATGGTCAACCACGGCACCGGCTGGGTGCGGATGGAGTACCGGGTGCCCGCGCGGGGGCTGATCGGGTTCCGGACGGAGTTCCTCACGGAGACGCGCGGTACCGGGTTGCTGCACCACGTCTTCGACGGCTACGAGCCGTGGGCCGGCGAGCTGCGCACCCGTCCGACCGGCTCGCTCGTGGCCGACCGGCGGGGACCGGTGACCGCGTACGCGCTGTTCAACCTGCAGGAGCGCGGGACGATGTTCCTCGGCCCCGGCACCGAGGTGTACGAGGGCATGATCGTCGGGGAGAACTCGCGCTCCGATGACATGGACGTCAACCCGACCAAGGAGAAGAAGCTCACCAACATGCGCTCGTCGACGGGTGACGAACTCGTCCGGCTGATCCCGCACCGGCAGTTGTCGCTGGAGCAGGCGCTGGAGTTCTGCCGCGAGGACGAATGCGTAGAGGTGACGCCCGCGACCGTCCGGCTGCGCAAGGTGGTGCTGCCCGCCGCAGACCGCCAGAAGGTCCGCGCCCGCGCCCGCTAGCTCGGTTGGTTTGGTTTGCACTCGTCCGCGCTGCCGTCTCACGCTGTTGAGTGGCGCGAAATCCGCTCGGTGGCGCGAAATTTCGCGCCACCGACGTGATTTCGCGCCACTGAACGTTGAAGGCAACCAACGCCGCTATCGTCGCGGGCGTGAGGGACGGTGAGCCGCTCGTCGAGCGGATGCGGGGATTCGGCACCACAATCTTCGCCGAGATGTCTGCGCTGGCGACCGCGACCGGCAGCGTGAACCTTGGCCAGGGCTTCCCGGACACCGACGGGCCGCCGGAGATCCTCGCCGCCGCAGCGACCGCGATCCACGACGGCCACAACCAGTACCCGCCCGGCATGGGGGTGCCCGAGCTGCGCCAGGCGATCGGCGCGCACCAGCTACGCCGGTACGGCCTCGACGTCGACCCTGACCGCGAGGTGCTCGTCACCGCGGGCGCCACCGAGGCGATCGCCGCGGCACTTCTTGCGCTGGCCGGGCCGGGCGATGAGGTCATCCTCTTCGAGCCGTATTACGACTCCTACGCCGCGTCCGTCGCGCTGGCCGGCGCCGAGCGCCGGACGGTCACCATCGAGCGGGACGGCGCCGGTTGGGGCTTCGACCCCGCCGCGCTGAACGCTGCCGTCACGGCACGCACGAAGGCCATCGTCCTCAACACGCCGCACAACCCCACCGGCACCGTGTTCAGTCCGGACGAACTCGCCGCCGTGGCCGACGTCGCCACCAAGCACAACCTGGTCGTGATCGCGGACGAGGTGTACGAGCACCTGCTCTTCGATGGCCGGACGCACACTCCCATCGCCACCCTGCCGGGGATGCGCGAGCGCACCGTCACGATCAGCAGCGCCGGCAAGACGTTCAGCGTCACTGGCTGGAAGATCGGGTGGGCAAGCGGGCCCGCGGAGTTGATCGCCGCAGTTCGCACGGTCAAACAGTTCCTCACGTATGTCAACGGGGCGCCGTTCCAGCCGGCGGTCGCGCAGGTGCTGCCGATGGCCGAGAAGCTGGCGCCGGCGGCTGCCCTCGAGGCCCAGCGGGACCTGCTCTGCGACGGCCTCGCCCGGCTGGGCTACGACGTGATCAGGCCGCAGGCCACCTACTTCGCGACCGTCGACGTGAAACGGGACGCGGTCGAGTTCTGCCGTGAACTGCCGCGCCGCGCCGGCGTCGTCGCCATACCCAGCAGCGTGTTCTACGACAGCGACGCGGGTGATCACTTCGTCCGGTTCGCGTTCTGCAAGCGTCCCGAGGTACTCACCGAGGCACTGGAAAGGCTCGGCCGATGAGAGTTGCGGCGATCCAGCACGACATCGTCTGGGAGGACGCGGCGCAGACGCGCGAGCGCACCCGTCCGCTCATCGCCCGAGCAGCGGACCAGGGCGCGCGACTGATCGTGCTGCCGGAGATGTATGCGACCGGTTTCTCCATGCACCCCGAGCGGATCGCCGAGGAGGAGGGCGGTCCGAACGAGCAGTTCCTTCTCGAGCGGGCGGCAGCACACGAGGCCACGTTGATCGCCTCCATCGCCCAGCGTGGGCCGGACGGGAAGTACCGCAACAACGCGGTTGTGGCGCAGCCGGACGGGACGGTGCGCCGCTACGCCAAGATCCATCCGTTCAGCTTCGCCGGCGAGCACGAACGCTACGCCGCGGGATCGGAGTTCCTGACGGTCCCGATCGGCGATCTGCGGGTCAGCGTGTTCGTCTGCTACGACCTGCGCTTCGCCGACGAGTTCTGGGGCCTCGCCACGCACACCGACCTCTACGTCGTCCCCGCCAACTGGCCGCAGCCGCGGCACGAGCACTGGCGGGCGTTGCTGCGTGCGCGGGCGATTGAGAACCAAGCCTACGTGCTCGGGGTCAACCGCGTCGGCATGGCCCAGGACCTCCCGCACGTCGGTGGCTCGGCGCTTCTCGATCCACTCGGCCAGCCTGAGTTCGAGGGTGGGGACGAGGCTGCGGTCCTGGTCGCCGACGCCACTAGGGACACAGTGGAGCAAATCAGGGCTAAATACCCATTTCTGGCAGACCGGCGTTCAGGCGACACGTCCCAATCTCGCCAGTATTAACTCTTGGTCACGATCCCTCCCTACTGCGGTCACAGGACTTGCGAAGGTTCGCCCGCAGAGGTTTGGGTGTGCCGTTGGCCGTAGGACAGAACGTCCCGACGCCTAGATCACAGGAGGTCACTCACCAGTGAGAGTCCACACAGGGAAAGCGCTAATTGCGGCGGCCGCCGCACTCGCGCTCGGGCTCACCGCATGCTCGAGCAGCGGCGGAGGCAACAGCAACCCCAGCAGCAGTACAGGCAACAACAGCAGCAGCAGCAACAGCAGCACCGACCCGAATGCGGGCAAAAAGGGCACAGGTGCTCTGGCGAGCTGCGTCACCGACCCCAACGGCTGTAACAGCGGCAAGACGAAGCCGGGCGGGACGATTCGCTACGTTCTCGAGAAGACGATTCCCGGCTGGAACCAGGTGCTCTCCACCTCGAACGTGTTCGAGCTCGCCGAGGTCGAGGACGGCATCCTCCCCGGCGCGTACATCAACGGCCCTGACCTGAAGCCGTTCCTGAACACGGACCTGATGGGCAACGTCGACTCGAAGACCACCGGCGGCAAGCAGGTCATCACGTACAACGTCAAGCCGACCGCGGTGTGGAACGACGGCAGCCCGATCAACTTCGACGACTTCCAGTACCTCGCCTGGACCAGCGACGGCACACACTGCCCGAAGTGCGGCGCGGCCAGCTCGGCGGGCTACAACGCGATCGAGTCGATGAAGAGCTCGAACAACGGCAAGACCGTTACGGTCACGATGAAGACCCCCTACGCGGACTGGCAGAGCATGTTCGGCGCCCTGCTCCCCGCGCACATCGCCAAGCAGCACGGCGGCACCTCCGGGGCGTCCGGCCTGCTCGCGTCCTTCACGTGGTTCGACAAGAACGTGCCGACCTACTCCGGCGGCCCGATGGTCATCACCAACTACCAGAAGGACACCTCGATCACCGAGAAGCCGAACCCGAAGTGGTACGGCGCGGTGAAGTCGAGCCTGGACTCTTTGATCTTCCGCATCATCACTGACCAGACCCAGGAGCCGACGGCGCTGCAGGGCGGCGAGGTCGACGCGGCGTACCCGCAGCCGAACGCCGACCTGGTTCAGCGGATCTCTCAGATCCCGAACCTGCAGACCTTCCTCGGCAAGGGCCTGGTCTGGGAGCACTTCGACTTCAACGAGAAGAACAAGTTCCTGTCTGACAAACAGCTTCGGCTTGCGGTCTTCACGGCGATCAACCGGCAGGACGTCATCACCCGCACCATCGGCCAGTTCGTCCAGGGCGCGGGTCCGCTCAACAACCACATGTACGTGCCGGGCCAGCCGGGCTACCAGGACAACGTGACCAGCACCGGCCAGGGTTCGGGTGACATCGCCAAGGCCAAGCAGATCCTGCAGACCGCCGGCTACACCGGCATCGGCAGCACGCTGAAGACCAAGGCCGGCGCGGCTGTGACGTTCCGTTGCACGTACTCGGCGGGTAACACCAACCGCCAGACCGAGTGCGAGACCGTCCAGAACACGCTCCAGCAGCTGGGCATCAAGGTCACGCTCAAGACGACCACTGACCTTTCCGAGCTCGGGAACGGCAACTTCGACATGATCGTGTTCGCATGGCAGTCCACGCCGTTCGTGGTCGCCGGCGCCCAGCAGATCTGGGA
>DATFTS010000488.1:0-3206 GCA_035261645.1 Jatrophihabitans sp.
GTGGCCACCACGCCGTCCGGACGCACGTGCTCGGCTACGCGTCGCAGCACCGTGCGCTCCGACCCGGATGCAACGAAGACGAGCACGTTGCCGGCGAGCAGTGCGGCATCGAAGGGATCTTCGTCCAGCGCCAGTTCGGCCAGGTCCGTCACGACGTAGCGCGGGCCCGGGTGGTCGGCTTGCGCAGCGTCGATGAGCGCCGGGTCGAGGTCCACGCCGACCACGTGATGACCGCGCTCGTGCAGCGCGCCGCTCAGCCGGCCGGTGCCGCATCCGGCGTCGAGAACCCTCGAGCCTCGCGCGAGCATGGCGTCGAGAAATCTCGCCTCGCCGGCCAGGTCGTCACCTTCGGCCGCCATCCGGCGGAACCGCTCGATGTACCACTGCGCGTGGTCGTCGCCGAACTCGGTGAACCATCGCGGTCGCACGAGGTGAGCGTATGCGCTGGTCGCTCGGTTGCGTCTCTAGGCCCGGCGACTTGACGGCGTCGTGTCTGGCAGCGGACGGTCTGACCGCGCGCGTCGATCGGCAGCCGGGAGGAGCAGTTGCTCACGCGGTACCCGACCCAGCCAGCTACCCGCCAGCAACGACGTGACGATCGCGAGCAGAACCAGCACGGCGTAGAACGACTGGTTGATGATGCCCGCGCCATACGCCACCGACGCGAGCACGATGCCCGGCCCGCCGCGGGCGTTCATCGCCACCGCCAGGTTCACCGCTGATCTGCGGCGCTGACCGCCGACGCGGGCTCCGGCGTACACACTGAGCGCCTTCACGGCGCAGGCGAAAGCGAGGTAGCCGAGGAAGAACAGCACGCTGAAGCCGTGCAACAGGTCGAGCTGCAAACCGACCACTGCGAAGTAGATCGGGATGAAGAAGGCGAACGCGAACTGCGACACCGCGACCCGAGCACCCTCTTCCACCGGGTCGGGCTCGCGGGTCGCCGCACCGGCCGCTATGCCGGCGACGAAGGCGCCGAAGAACGGCTGGATGCCCAGGAACACGCAGCCGACGCAGGCAGCGAGCATGAACACCAACTGGAACGCGACCGGGCTCCACTGCCTGATCATGTTGAACCGCGACCGCGCCGCAGTGCGGTAGAGCGGCCGGCCGACGAGCAGGAACAGCCCGAGCACGGCGACGGTCGCGATCGCGTGGTACACGAGATCGCCGGCCGACCCGGGGTGCAGGCCGAGCGCACCCGGCAGGCCGTAGAGCGCGGTGCCCGGCTTGGCCGCGATGCCCAGCGCGACGGCGAGGACCACGTACAAGATGATGTCCTCGACGACTGCTACGCCCAGCACGATCCGCGAGAAGGGCGTCCCGAGGATCCCGAGATCGAACATGATGCGCGAGATCACCGGAATGCTGGTGACCGCCATCGCGATCGCGAACACGAGCAAGAACGATCGGGCGTTGCCGGACGGGCCGAAGAAGCGCGATTCGTTGATAAGGCCGAGCGCGGCGATGCCGGCCAGGAACGGAATCGTCGTCCCCAGGATGAGGACGAACGCGCCCGTTCGGGCTTCGCGCCGCTTGATCCACGAGCGCACCTCGATGCCGGACAGGTACATCAGCAACAGCAGCCCGAGCTGATAGATCGCGCCCAAGACGGTGGCGGTCGGCCCGTTCTTCGGGAAGATCCATTGCTGCGCGTGCGGCGACCACGCACCGAGGGCGGTGGGCCCGAGCAGCAGACCGCCGACGATCTCGCCGATCACTCGGGGCTGGCGCAACCGAGCGAACAGCGCCCCCACTCCGTGCGCCGCGATCAGCAGGACAGTGAGCGCGACAAGCAGCCGCGCGACATCGCTCGTAGCCAGGTTCACCGTCTCTGCTCCCCCCGCAGCACTGAGCTACTACACACGCAGCCCCACCTCTGTCGCATCGTGCAACTGACGTAGGCCGGCTGCGCAATTTGCGGGGAGCGCGCCGGATCATGTTGCGCGAGGTGGGGTGGGCGGCTCGTCCTGCAACAAGATCGCGGGCGTGAGCGCCGCGGCGGCGGTCGCGTTCCGGATCATGTTGCGCGAGGTGGGTTGGGCCGCTCGCCGCGCAACAAGATCGCGGGGCCGGCCCGGCGGCGGTGGTTGCGCTCCGGATCATGTTGCACGAGGTGGGTTGGGACGCTCGCCGCGCAACAAGATCGCGGGACGGGTGTCCCGCAACAAGATCGCGGGAGTGAGCGCCGCGGCGGCGGTCGCGTTCCGGATCATGTTGCGCGAGGTGGGTTGGGAGGCTCGTCTCGCAACAAGATCGGGGGGGTGAGCGCCGCGGCGGCGGTCGCGTTCCGGATCATGTTGCGCGAGGTGGGTTGGCAGGCTCGTCCCGCAACAAGATCGCTGGGAGGGATCGCGGGACAGCTGTCGCGCAACAAGATCGCGGGAGGGATCGCTGGACGGCCGTGCCGCAACAAGATCGCAGGCTGCGGCGTGCGTCACGACGTGATCACCGTCGCAGGTGACCGCCATGACGTTTTACTGATACCCAGTGTCAGGGTAACTAGCGTGGCGGAGAACCCCCGAAGATCGAAAGGTAGCCCCCTTGCTCCGCGTCCGCACCGCCCTCACTGCCGCCGCCCTCGGCCTCGCCGCCCTCATCGCGATTCCCGCGGGTCAGGCAGGATCCGCGACGTCCTGCGTCGCCTGGGCGAGCATGCCCGCGCACGTCAGCCTGGGCCCGAACGAGGTCAAGGTGCACGTCACGTTGACGGGCACGGCGGCCTGCCGCGGTGTCACCGCCGACAGCGGCGGCAGCGGCACCCTCAACGGACCGGGCCCGTCGACGTCCGACTTCCCGCTGATGTGGGATCACCTGGGTGCGTCGGACACCGCCGACTTCTACGCGTCGCTGAACACGCTGGGCACCTACCGCGTCGCGGGCGGCAGCCTGCAGACCTACGACGCGCAGTACAACCACATTCCCTACACCTGGCGCACGACGGCGATGGTGGTGAAGTACGCCGGCCGGTTCGCCCGGGTAACGCACCAGAACGGCCGCCTCACGGCCTCGCTTCGCTACTACGCCCGCGACAACTGGCGGGCCGAGTCGGGCGTCGCGGTGCACCTGCAGCGATACTCGTCGGGCGCGTGGCGAACAGTGGCGACGCATCGGACGGCCGGGTCCGGATGGGTGAGTTTCCGGGCCGGCCGCGGCAACTACCGGCTGGTGAGCGACTCGACCAACTCGATCTGGTCGGCCACCGG
>DATFTS010000489.1:0-8376 GCA_035261645.1 Jatrophihabitans sp.
GCAACGCGACCAGCGCGTACAGCAGCCACAGGCTGCCGAGCGCGGCGAACGCCTGGGCGGCGAACATGGCGGACAGCAGCAGTTGCAGCGTGGACCCGGCCAGCACCAGCACGCGCCGGTCGCGTGCGTCGATCAGGCTGCCGGCGAACAGCCCGCAGGTGATCGCCGGCACCGCGCTCGCCAGCCCGACACCACCAACCGCAACCGAGGAGTGCGTCAGCAGGTAGACCTGCAACGCGACGGCGAACACGGTCATCTGGGAGCCGACGGCAGACAGCAGCGAGCCGCACCAGAGCCGCCGGAAATCGGGCGAGCTGCGCAGCGGGGTGACGTCGACGAGCAGCCGCTTGATCAACGCGTCCTCATCAGCGTCGCGCGGTACTCGCTTTCTGGCAGTTCGGCGGCCGCGTCGGCGATCCGGTCACGGAACCGGCGCCGCTCGAGCGCGCTCGCGAGCTCGTCGATGAGGGAACTGAGGGGGTAGGGGAGCTCGGCGTCGAGCGCCGCGGACGCCGCTTCGGTGGCCTCCCACTCGGCGTTGATCGCCGGCAGCAGCCGGCGCGACTTCGCGGTGAGCCGCACCAACCGCTGCCGGGCGTCGCCGCTGCCGGTCCGCACCTCGAGCAGGCCGCGCCGTTCCATCTCGGCAACTGTCTGGCTGGCGGCCGAGTGCGTGACGCCGAGGGCGTCGGCGATGTCGCGGATGGCCGACGGGCCGTGTTGGTCGAGCAGGCGGACGACGCCGGAGTACCGGGTGCGGTAGTCACTCAGCCCGAGGTCGGACAGTGCGAGGCCGACGTCGGCGTCCATCGACTCCAGCAAGACGCGCAGCCGGGTACCCAAACCAGGGGTAATCACCCCAGGACTGTAACAGTGCTTATATAAGTTCTGCTAGATCAGATCGCTTTCCGCACACCCAGCAGCAGCGCAATGGTCAACTCGAGCCGGTCCGCGACGTCGTTCGCCGACGCGCGGCGGGTGACCCATGCGACGAGGTTCGCCAGCCAGACGTCGCTGATCACGCGCGAGACGGCAAGCTGCTCGTCAGTCGGCTCACCGTCGGTGAGGGCACGCGCGATCATCCGGTCCATCAGCCGGCCGACGGTGTCGACCTCCGCGGCGGCCGTCGCGTCCGCAAACATGAACGCGCGGGTCATGGCTTCGGTGAGCTGCGGGTCGCGCTGCATTGCCTTCGTGATGCGGCTGAGGATGAACATCAACCGGTCATACGGCGTCTCGCCCGGCACCGGGAGGCGCGCGGTGCGCTCACGCACGCTCTCGAGCTCGCGCGCCATTGCCGACACCAGCAGGTGGATCTTCGACGGGAAGTAGCGATAGAGGGTGCCCAGCGCGACGTCGGCCCGCTCGGCCACCGTCCGCATCTGTACGGCGTCGTAGCCACCTTTGGACGCCAGTGCCAGGGTGGCGTCGAGAATGCGCTTCCGGCGATCGCGCTGCGCGGAGGAGCCGAGTTCGTCGGCGGGCAGCGCAGACCCGTTCGTGGGCTTCGTCCGCGGAGCCGCCATGTCCTCATCCTTCTGGCCGTGGGTGGAGCAGGTTCTGACACTAGCATCCGCAAGACGTAGGAACGTGTTGCAGAAACGCGTCAGGTGGGTCAACAGTGCTGGTGTTCCTACCGCGTAGAACACGTTCTAGAATCGTGATTCATCGCTACCCCGGGAGTGGTCGTGCCGATCGCCGTGTCCGCCGAAGCTCGCGCACTGTCCGAGGCACTGCAGACGTGGGCACGGCGGACCGCGCCGGTGGGGCTGGCCCGCTCGATGGAGCGTGAACCGGACAGCTGGCAGCGCGCATGGGGCGAACTCTGCGACATCGGCGTCCTCGGCCTCGCCGCGCCTGCCTCCGTCGACGGCTCCGGCGGCACGATCGCCGACCTCGCCGTCGCGCTGGAGGAGTGCGCGGCGGCGCTCGTCCCGGGTCCGCTGCTCAGCACCGTGCTGGCCGGTGTGCTGCTCGGCGAGCACGGCGCGGCGAAAGCCCTGGCCACCGGCGAGCGCAGCGCCGGCATCGTGCTGGACGCGACAGAGGTGCGGGTGAGCCGCGACGGCACGCTGCACGGCGTGGCGCGGCTGGCGCTCGGCGCCACGAGTGACGGGCTCCTGCTGCTGAGCACCTCGGACGGTGATTGGTGCCTCGTCGATGCCACGTCAGCCAACATCAAGGTGCTTGACCTGGACGCCGCGGACTTCTCCCGGCCGATCTGCGATGTGCGACTCGACGGTGTTCGCGGCGAACCGCTGCCTGAGCTGACGACTGCGCGGGTACGCGACCTCGCCGCCACGCTGGCTGTGGCCGAGGCCTCGGGCGTCGCCGCGTGGTGCCTGCGCACGGCGACCGAATACGCGAAGGTGCGCGAGCAGTTCGGCAAGCCGATCGGCAGCTTCCAGGCGGTCAAGCACCTGTGCGCCGAGATGCTCTGCCGCGCCGAAGTCGCAGCAGCAGTGGCGTGGGACGCCGCGGTCAGCGCCGACGATGCCGCACAGCATGCCTTGGCCGCAGCAGTGGCCGCCGCCACCGCCCTGGATGCCGCCATCGAGAACGCGAAGGACTGCATCCAGGTGCTCGGCGGCATCGGTTACACCTGGGAGCACGACGCGCACCTCTACCTGCGTCGCGCGCTCGCGTTGCGCCAGTGGCTGGGCGACACCGACGTATGGCGGCTGCGCGTGCTGAAGCTGACCGCGGCCGGCACGAGGCGGGCCCTGAACATCGACCTCGGCGCCGACGATCAGCGTCCTGCAGTGCGCCGCCGGGCCGAAGAGATCGCCGCCGCGCCGGCCGAGCAGCAACGGCGGTTGCTCGCCGATTGCGGCTATCTGGTCCCGCACTGGCCGCGGCCGTATGGGCTCGACGCCGGCCCACAGCTGCAGTTGCTGATCGACGACGAGCTGGCGCGGGCCGGGGTGCGGCGTCCGGACCTGATCATCGCCGGCTGGGCGCTGCCGACGATCCTCAAGTACGGCACGCAGGATCAGATCGAGCGCTTCCTGGGACCATCGCTGCGCGGCGAACTCGTCTGGTGCCAGCTGTTCAGCGAGCCCGGTGCCGGCTCCGACCTGGCCGGCCTGCGCACCGCGGCAGTCCGTGCGGAGGGCGGCTGGCGGCTGAGCGGGCAGAAGGTGTGGACGTCACTGGCCGACCGCGCGGACTGGGGCATCTGCCTCGCTCGCACCAACCCAGATGTGCCGAAGCACAAGGGGATCACGTACTTCCTCGTCGACATGAGGTCACCGGGGGTGGATGTCCGGCCACTGCGCGAGATCACCGGCGAGGCGCTGTTCAACGAGGTGTTCCTCGATGACGTGTTCGTCCCCGACGAGCATGTTGTAGGGGAGGTCGACGGCGGCTGGGCGTTGGCGCGCACGACCCTCTCGCACGAACGAGTGGCGATGGGTGGCGGCTCGAGCATCGGCGACGCGCTCGAGCGCCTAGTTGCACAGTGCGCCGAACGTGGCCTGCTCGACGACCCGCTCATCGCCAGTCGGCTGGGCCGCCTGGTCAGTGCCGGCCTTGCCGGGTCGCTGCTCGATCTGCGCACAGCGCTGCGGCAACTCGGCGGCCAGGCCGACGAGGCCGGCGCAAGCGTCCGCAAGCTGGTCGGCGTGCGGCACCGCCAGGACGTCGCCGAGACCGCGCTCGACCTGCTCGGCCCGGACGGGCTCGTCGCCGGCGAGCATCTGCACGCCTTCCTCAACACGCGCTGCCTGACGATCGCCGGAGGCACAACGCAAGTGCTGCTCAACGTCGCGGCAGAACGCATCCTCGGGCTGCCCCGCGGCTGAAATCGCCGCGCCTGCTCAGCTGACCGGCGCCCGGTCGTCCCGGGTCGCGTGGCACCACTCCAGGAAGCGGGCGACTCCACGCACCACTCCCGCACTGCGCAGCGAGGTGAAGATGTCAAAGGCGTGCTGCGCGCCGGCCAGTTCGGCGTAGGCCACCGGGTTCTTGGAGCTCTCGCGCAGCCGCGCGACGAAGGTGCGCGCCTCGACGACAGGCACCAGCGTGTCATTGCTGCCGTGGACCACCAGGAACGGGGGCGCGTCGGCGCTGATGCGAAACAGCGGCGACGCCGCCCGGTATTCGTCCGGATACTTCGCACCCCTGGCCATGATCAGCGGGCGAAGCAGGCCGTCCAGCCGCTGCCGGGTGTACTTCGCGCCGCTTTCAGCGGTGAAGTCATACACCCCGTAGAGCGGCACGCACGCCTGCACCGAGGTGTCGACGTCCTCGAAGCCCGGCTGCAGCGCCGGGTCGTTAGCGGTCAACGCAGTGAGCGCGGCTAGGTGCCCACCGGCCGAACCGCCGGTCACCGCGACGAAGGACGGCTCGCCGCCGTACTCCGCGGCATGCTCGCGGATCCATTTCATCGCTCGCTTGACGGCGACGATGTGCTCGGGCCAGCGCGCGCGAGGGGCGAGCGGGTAATTGATGTCGACGCACACCCAGCCGCGGGCGGCCATGTGCAGCATCAGCGGGATGCCTTGCTGCTCGGCCTTGCCGATCATCCAACTGCCCCCGTGCACGTGCAGCAGCACCGGCGCGCCTCCGGCCGGCGTCTCGCGCGGATGCACGACGTCCAGTTCGAAGCGGCGCCCGCCGGGCGCATACGGCAGGTGCCGGGTGCGGGTGACGTTCACGTCGCGCATTCGGAACGGCAGGGCGAGCGACGGCCAGGGCGCGGACACGTCGTCGGGCATCGGGTCGCGCACGATGGCGTCGCGGTAGTCCGGGCCCAGCGCCTCCACCAGCGCGTCCTCGATCTCACGTGTGGCACGACGGCCACCGGCGATCAGCGACGCGTACGCCGCGACGTTCGCTGCCGCTGCCAGCAGCCCGAGCGCGTCCTGTCGGGTGCGGACGCCGTGCCGGTGGACGTGCACGCCGGTGTCGAGCGCGGTGACGCCGAGCAGGTGCGGCGCGAGCTCGCCAGTGAGCCATCCCGCGAAGAACGCCGGCACGCTGGCCGGCCCGCCAGGCACCGGCCGCAGGGCGTTCGCAGTGAACCCCAGCTGAACGAGCTGGCGGCTGAGGAACGCGTCACCCACGTGCACCATGCTATCCCGCGGAACTAGAACGTGTTCTACAATTCCAAAGATGGACCGCCTCAGCGGGCTTGACGCGAGCTTTCTCTACTTCGAGACCAGCTCGATGCTCATGCACGTCTGCGGCCTGTTCGTCCTCGACCAGTCCACCATGCCCGATCCGTACGACTTCGAGCGACTGCGAGATGCGCTGGGCGAGCGGGTCGGCGGCGATCCGACCTTCCGGCGCAAGCTGCACAACCCGGTGCTGAACCTCGACCATCCGGTGTGGGTGGACGACGCGCAGTTCGACATCGAGAACCATGTTCGGCGCGCGGTCGTGCCGGCTCCCGGTGGGCGCGAGCAGGTGGCCCAGGTCTGCGGCGACATCGCCTCGCGCGCGCTCGACCGCACCCGCCCGCTCTGGGAGATGTGGGTGCTGGAGGGCATCGCCGACGGCTCGATCGCGGTCATGACCAAGATGCATCACGCCACGGTCGACGGGGTGTCCGGCGCCAACCTCGTTTCCGAGCTGTGCAGCCTGGAGCCGACGGCGCCGCCGATCGGCGCCGGACTGCCGCAGCCACCCGTACCGCAGCGGCCGAGTGACACCCACATCGTGGTGGACGGATTGCTGCGGCTGGCAACCCGACCGGTGAAGTTCGCGCGGTTGCTGCCGCACACGGCTGGGCTCATCCCTACCTGGGTCGAGCGCGCCCGCCATGGGCGGGCCATGCCGGCGCCGTTTACCGCGCCGCGCACGTCGTTCAACAGCACGATCACCGGCCACCGTGCGGTGGCGTTCACCCGGCTCGACCTCGGCGACGTCAAGAGCGTGAAGAACGCCTTTCACTGCACGGTGAACGACGTCGTGCTGACGGTGTGCTCCGGGGCACTGCGCAAGTACCTGGCCGACCGCGATGAGTTGCCGGCGTCGTCGCTCGTCGCGATGGTGCCGGTCTCCGTCCATGGCACAACGACCTCGGACGGCACCAACAAGGTCTCCGGCATGTTCGCCGCATTGGCCAGCGACATCGCCGATCCCGTGCAGCGGCTGGCGGCCATCGCCGAACAGAACCTGGTGGCCAAGGACCATCACAAGACGATCAGCGCGTCGCTGCTGCAGGACTGGGCGCAGTTCGCGGCGCCCAACACGTTCGGTCTCGCGGTGCGCGTCTACTCCAAGCTGCGCCTCTCGGAACGGCATCCAGTGATCCACAACCTGGTGATCTCCAACGTGCCGGGGCCGCCGATGCCGATCTACTTCATGGGCGCGCGGGTTGTGGGCTTCTATCCGTTCGGCCCGGTGTTCGACGGGGCCGGGCTCAACATCACCGTGCTGTCGAACGACGGTCATCTCGACGTGGGGCTGCTCGCCTGCCGGGAGCTCGCGCCGCAGCTGTGGGAGTTGGCCGACGACATGGCGCCGGCACTCGCCGAACTGGTCACGATCGCCCGGACGCAAACGCCCCGCCGCCCTCCGGTCGTGGCGCCGTAGCGGCCATGTCTTGCCCCTGGTCCGCGCGTCCCCAATACTAGAACACGTTCTATCTTGAGGAGAGCGTGTGGACTTCAGCCTGGACGAGTCGCAGCAGGCCGTCGCGGAGCTGGCCGCGAGCGTGCTGCGTACCGGCCCGGACCACGCCCGGGCGCTCGCCGCCATCGCGAGCGAGGCGGGATATGACGACGCCACCTGGAAGGCGATGGCGCAGGCCGGGCTGCTGGCGCTCGGCCTGCCCGAGCAGGTCGGGGGAGACGGCCTCGGCCCGCTGCCGACCGCGCTCGTACTCCGCGAGGTCGGCGGGCAGGTGCTGCCCCTGCCCGCGCTTGCCACGCTCGCGCTCGGCGTGCTGCCGGTCGCAGCGTTCGGCGGACCGGCTGAGCAGAGCCTGCTGGCTGAGGTGGCCCACGGGCGGGTGCTGACGGCCGCGTTGCGCGACGCGCCTGACGCTCCGCTGACCTGGAGCGATGGCACCTTGCACGGGACGCGCGTCGGCGTCCACTACGCCGCGCAGGCGTACCGGGTGCTCGTGCCCACCGAGGACGGGCTCGCGGTAATCGACCCCCGGGCGAGCGGCATGGAGCTGAAACGCACGTCGACATCGACCGGTGCTCCCGAGTACACCGTCCGACTCGACGGCGTGCGGCCCGAGTCCGTCATTGAGGCAACGCCGGCCGACGTCGACCGGTTCGCGGTGGCCGGTGCAGCCGCTGTCGCGGACGGGCTGATCAGCGCAGCGCTCGCGTTGACGGCCGAGCACGTACGGCAGCGCCGGCAGTTCGGCCGGCCGCTGGCCACGTTCCAGGCGGTGGCTCAGGAGATCGCCGACGTGTACGTGGTCGCTCGCACAGTGCATCTGGCCGCGCTGTCCGCCGCCTGGCGCCTCGACACCGGACGCGACGCCGACGAGGACCTCTCCGTGGCGGCCTACTGGGTCGCAGCTCAACTGCCGCGGGCGCTACAGGTGTGCCATCACCTGCACGGCGGACTCGGAGTCGACATCACCTACCCGCTGCACCGGTACTACTCGCACGCAAAGGATCTGGCCCGCTTCTTGGGCGGCGCCGAGTATCGCCTCGAGCGGCTCGGGAGCTGACCGATGTTCTTGGAGCTGACGCAGGAGCAGGCGGCGTTGCAACAGACGCTGCGCGACTACTTCGCGCGCCTCGTCACGCCTCAGGAGGCGGAGACGATGCTCGTGATGCGGCACGGCGACCTGTACCGCGACGTGGTGAAGCGGATGGGCCGCGACGGCTGGCTCGGCGTCGGCTGGCCGACCGAGTACGGCGGGCTTGGGTTCGGCCAACTTGAGCAGCAGATCTTCGTCAACGAAGCCGCACGGCGCGACATCCCACTGCCGTACGTCACGTTGCAGACCGTGGGCCCGGTGTTGCAGGCGCATGGCACGCCGGAACAGAAGGCGTTCTTCCTGCCGCGCATCCTGTCCGGCGAGCTGCACTTCGCCATCGGCTACACCGAACCTGAGGCGGGCACCGACCTTGCCTCGTTGCGCACCACGGCGGTTCGCGACGGCGACCAGTACGTGGTGAACGGGCAGAAGGTGTTCACCACCGGCGGGCACGATGCGGACTACGTGTGGCTGGCCTGCCGCACCGATCCGTCCGCATCGAAGCACCGCGGCATCTCGATCCTGATCGTTGACACGCGCGACCCCGGGTTCTCGTGGACGCCGACGATCACCGCCGACGGCGCCCACCACACCAACACCACGTACTACTCCGACGTACGGGTGCCGGTGGACATGCTCGTCGGTACGGAAAACGAGGGCTGGCGGCTCATCACGTCCCAGCTGAACCACGAACGGGTCATGCT
>DATFTS010000490.1:0-2818 GCA_035261645.1 Jatrophihabitans sp.
CGCTGATCCTGCGTGACGTCCTCGGCTTCTCCTCGGCCGAGGTCGCCGAGCACCTCGACACGTCGAGCGCCTCGGTGAACAGCGCCGTGCAGCGCGCCCGCAAGGTGATCGACGCTGCCGCGCCCACGCAGCAGACCGTGCTGCACGACCTCGGCGACGAGGCGACCGCCGCGATCGTCGAACGCTGGGTCGAGGCATGGCAGGCCGGCGACGTAGAAGCAATCGTCACGATGCTCGCCGACGACGCGCGCTACTCGATGCCGCCGCTGCTCGAGTGGTATCGCGGCACGGACGAGATCCGGACATTTCTGATCGGTGGTCCGCTGCAGTCCCGATGGCGGTTCCTGCCCACCACCGCGAACGGTCAGCTGGCGTTCGGCACCTACCTGTGGGACGGCGCCACGGGCCACTACGTGCCCGGCGGCCTCGACGTCCTCACCATCCAAGACGGAGCCGTCGCGGAGATCGTCGCGTTCCTAACCGCCGACCTCCGCCGGTTCGGACTCCCGGCGTGCATCTAGGCAGCCGAGCGCATAACAGGAGAACCTGATCAACAGACGGCAGGATCAACCCGCGGCAGAACCGCACCGACACGCCGCTATCACGTGCACCGTAAACGACAGCGCTCGGACGGAGATCGGACGACATCGCGAGCACGCGTAATCGGCGCTTTCGGTCTGCATTAGAGGCGGCATTCGACTGCACGGACATGCCGCGATGGGCGCGTAGCCGTCGATCTCGCTCACCGTCGGCCAGACGGGACGGTGCGCATATCAATCCGTCAGGCACGTTCGCTCCTGACGACGGCAGGAACGAATATCGTGACCGCTCAAGCAGCCGATGGTCGATCAGCGGCGAAAGCGGCGGCACACGAAGTGTCGCCGCGCCAGTCGCGACGCGCCTCAGCGTTCCCGGGCCATCGCTTCATCGGCCAACATCGGTCTTAGAGTGCTGGCATGGCGGGATCAACCTCTGTGGTGATCTACACCGATGGTGCCTGCAAGGGGAACCCTGGGCCCGGTGGCTGGGGCGCCTGGCTGCGTAGCGGGATGCACGAGCGCGAGCTGTTCGGCGGCGAGGCGGAGACGACGAACAACCGCATGGAACTGACCGCCGTCATCGAGGCACTGCGAGCACTAAAGTGGCCGTGCGAGGTCGCGCTCTATACCGACAGCCAATATGTCCGGCAGGGCATCAGCGAGTGGATCCAGAGCTGGAAACGCAACGGCTGGCGAACCAGCGCGAAGAAGCCGGTCGCTAACGCCGACCTCTGGCGCGCCCTCGATGAGGAGTCCGGACGGCACACGATCCATTGGCAGTGGGTGAAGGGCCATTCAGGCGACCTAGGGAACGAGCGCGCTGACGCCTTGGCCAACGCAGGCGCTGCACGCTTCGCTGGCCGCTCATAGGAGCGGCGCGTGCGCGACTCCGAGTTGTCTTGGCCGACCTACCGCGCCACTGATCAAGCGCTTTCCCACGCGCGCCAAGCCGGCGATCTCGCGCAATGCACTTCGCGACGCCAATTCGCGCAGACATCCTTGGTGCCCGCTCAAGCGGACGGGTCGTGGGCCGCCCTTGCCGACCACGACGCTGACCGCGCTACGCCGTGCCATGCTGGACAGATGGTGTTCAACATGAACGTCGGCGGCGGGAAGTCGATCTTCGCTCAGGCTTCCTCGCGGGTGAACGAACTACGACGCCGAGTTGCGGGAGAAGCACACCGGCAAACCTGCGGAGGACATCAAGCCACTAGCCATCCTCGCGCTCCGGCGAATTGGCCTGAGCCTGTCTGACGCGGAGCTGGTGGCGTACGCGGACGCGGTCTCCCGCGGCGAGAAGTACGAGTTCCGCCTCAGCTGACGCAAGCCGGCGCATTGAGCCTTGGCCGCCCGAAGGGCATCGCCGCCAACGCCTGCCGTGCCGTGCACGGATCCAAATCGGGACCTTCCAAGGGCGACCGGGTATGAGCACGTAGCCGTCTGATTGAGACTTGGTGACGGGCGGACGGCTTCGGTCGTAGCGTCCAGGGGTGCGTCGGGCTGGCTCGCGAACCGTCTGCCGACCTGCGGGTTTGGCCTGTGAACGAGGTGCCGGCTCGACGTATCTCGCCGCGGCGTGGTTCCAAAGAGGCGCGGACGCGATCGATCTGAAATCAGACATGCCCGCCGCGGTCGTCAACCCGAGACGATGGAGGCGGCGTGACTGAGGTGATCATCGGTATCGATCCGCACAAGGGCTCGCACACAGCGGTGGCTCTTGACCGCGAAGAGCATGTGCTGGGTCGGTTGCGGATCAAGGCGAGCAGTGCGCAGGTCGAGCAGCTGCGGCGTTGGGCTGCGAGCTGGCCAGAGCGCAGGTGGGCGATCGAGGGTGCGCGCGGGCTGGGCCGGCTGCTGGCCCAGCAACTGGTTGCCGGCGGTGAGCAGGTTGTGGATGTGCAGCCCAAGCTGGCCGCACGGGTGCGACTGCTCAACACCGGCCAGGTGAACAAGAACGACCCCAACGATGCTCGCTCGGTCGCGATCGCGGCATTGCGCGCGCACGTGACGGCCGAGATCGTGGCCGAGGACGAGACCGCGGTGATGAAGATGTGGGCCCGCCGCTACCGCGACCTCGGTGGCCTCTGGACGCAGACGGTGTGTCGACTGCACGCCGTGTTATGCGATCTGGTGCCGGGCGGTTTCGCCCGCAGAATCTCGGTGCCGCAAGCGATTCAGCTGTTGGCGAGCATCGAGCCGCGCACCCCGGCCGACGCAGCCCGCCTCGAGCTCGGCCACGACCTGGTCGCCGATCTGCAGCGCATCGACACCCAGCGACG
>DATFTS010000491.1:0-7380 GCA_035261645.1 Jatrophihabitans sp.
AGATCAGTCTCGCCGACACCCTGGGCAAGGCCGATCCCTCACAGGTCCATACCAGCGTCGCCGCCGCACGAAGCGCGTTTCCGGACGTGCAGTTCGGGCTGCACCTGCACAACACGTACGGAATGGCGCTGGCCAACGTCGTCGCCGGGCTCGACGAGGGCGTGGTGCAGTTCGACTCCGCCCTCGGCGGAATCGGCGGCTGCCCATTCGCACCCGGCGCGGCCGGCAACGTCGGCACCGAGGACGTGGTGTTCATGCTGCACGCGATGGGCGTGCGCACCGGCATCGATCTGGACGGCCTCGCCGATGCGGCTCGGGTCCTGCGAAAGTCGCTGCGCGGTCCGTTGGAGTCGTCGGTGTCGCGCGCTCTGGGCTGGGTCGCCTGACCCGCCGTCACCCGACGGAGAAAGGGGTACTCGACATGGCAGATCTCACGATTCGTGGTGGCACGGTCGTCACTCCGACGGGTCAGGTGCTCGGCGGGTTGTCCGCTACCGATGGTGTGATCACGCATATCGGTCCTGACCATGAACTGCCCAGCGGCACGCAAGAAGTGGACGCGACCGGCAAGTACCTGTTGCCGGGGCTCATCGACCCGCACGTGCATCTGGGCATCGGTCCTGGCCCGGCCTCCGGCGCGGAGAAGATGGAGCGCGACTTCGCGTCCGAGTCCGCGGACGCCGCATCGGGCGGCGTCACGACGATGATCACGACGACCCTGTTCGGCCCGGAGTCGCGAGGTGAGGTTGCCGAGCTCGCGGCACAGAAGGGCAACCAGTACTCGCACGTCGACTACCGGCTCACCGCGGTGATCACCAAGCGTGAGCACCTGGCGGAGATCCCCGATCTGATGAAGCTTGGGCTGCGCTCGTTCAAGTTCTTCCTGGGCTACAAGGGTGCGCAGGCCGAGAGCTTCGGAATGAATGTCAACGGCATCTCGTGGGACTTCTTCTATCAGGCCTGCGAGGCGTTGGCAGGCGCCGGCGCGAAAGCGTTCCCTACCATCCATGCCGAGGATCCGTGGGTTCGCGACTTCTTGCATGACCGCATGCGCGGGTCGGGGCAGAACGCGCTGCTGCAACGCTGGCTGGAAACCAGCCCGAACATTCTCGAGCCGATGCAGATCTACCCCGCGGCGTTGATTGCCAACGAGGTGGGCACGCCGGTGTACGTCGTGCACACCAGTGCCTGGCAGAGCGTGGACCTCATCCGCGATCTGCGGCAGAAGGGTTGGCCCGTATTCGGCGAGACCCTGGCAGCGTTCCTCTACTGGACGGCGCCGGAAGCCGATGCGAAGAGCAAGGGCGCCATGGGAAAGATCCAGCCGCCGATCCGGCTCGACCGCGATCGGGAGGCGTTGTGGGCCGGACTTCGTGACGGTTCGCTCACCAGTGTGGGCACCGACTGCCAGATGTATCCGCGCGGCTCGCGCACGGACGTCGACTTCTGGGACGCGCAGGTCGGCCTCGGGCCGGGCATGGGCACCATGCTGCCCGCCGTCTACACCGCGGGCGTGTTGCAAGGCCGGTGCGGTATCGACGACATCGCCCGGCTGCTGAGCTACAACACCGCCGAGCGGTTCGATCTACTGCCGCAGAAGGGACAGCTCGCGGTGGGCGCAGACGCCGACGTCGTAGTGTTCGACCCCAACGCGCAGAAGACGGTGGTGGGGTCTGAATCGCTGACCGCCGCCGGCTACTCGCTCTACGACGGCGAGACGCTCACCGGCTGGCCGACGCAGACCTTCGTCCGCGGGCAGTTGGTGTTCGACTCCGGCGCGATCGTCTCGCCGAAGCCGATCGGACGCCACGTCCCACAGCCGTGAGGTCGACCAGAGCACAGCGACTGACGGACGAGGGGGACGGCGATCGAGCTCGGCCGGCACGGTGGGGACGGCTCGCCGAGTCGACCGGCTGGGGCCTCGTACTTTCACTCGCGGTACTGACGGCGGCGAGCATCACGGCAGTCGCGTTCTCGGTGGACGCGCCGCTGATCCGCGATGACATCGGGCTGTCGACCGTCGGTGTCGGCGCGATGACCTCTGCGGTGTACGTGGGCGCGGCGCTGAGCTCGGTAGCGGGGGGCTGGCTCACCGACCGTCGCGGTCCGGCGCCCGTCCTCGTCGGCGCGCTCGTGCTTCTCGGAGTTGGATGTCTGCTGAGCCAGCTCGCCCGGTCGGTGCCGCTGTTCTTTCTCGGCGTCCTGATCAGCGGTCTGGGCTACGGCTGGGTGAATCCGCCGACCAACGTGATCTCGAACCCGATAAATGTCCGCCGACGGGCCCTGTCCATGAGCGTGAAGCAGACCGGCATTCCGCTCGGCGGCAGCCTGGCGGGCCTGCTCGTGGCACCGGTCGCCGCCGCGCACGGCTGGCGAACGTCGCTGTTCGTGCCGATCACCTTGTGCGCAGTGCTTGCCGTGGTCTGCGCACGGTGGTGCCCGATCCGGTCCGATTCGGGCTCGTTCGCCGTGGCGAGCGAGCGCACGGTCAAGTTGAAGTTGCCAGGAGGATGGGCGTTCGGCCTGCTGATGAACGGCGTGCAGGGTTCGATCTTCGCGTTCCTGACGCTCTACCTCACCGAGGAACGCGGGCTCAGCACAGCTAGCGCTGGGCTCTGCCTCTCGGTGCTGCTCGTCGGTGGTGTGCTCGGCCGGCCGTTCTGGGGGTGGGCCTCCGACCGGATGCATCACGACCGCGTGCGGGTACTGCAGTTGACCGCAGCGATCGCGGGCGTGCTGCTGCTCCTGCTCGCCTCGGTGCCGACCACCGTTGTGTACCTGCTGCTGCCCGTGATCGGCATGAGCGCGGTTGGTTGGAACGGCGCGTTCATCGCCACCGTCGCCGAAGCGGCCCGCGCGGGAACAGTCGGCTTCGACACCGGCATATCCTTCGTGATGGTGAACGTGGGAGCGGTGCTCGCGCCACCGACGGTCGGTGCGCTTGCGGGCGGCAGGACTGGCTGGCACGCGGCCTGGATTCTGTGTGCCGCGCTGAGTATCGGATGCGCGCTGATTCTCCAGTTCAGCCGGCGCGTGGCCGAAGCACCGGCGTGCGGTGCCGCATGAGCGCGCTGAGTGCCTCAGTAGTGCAACGAACCGAGCGCCTTCTGAATGTCCTGCGCCGCCCGGACCACGCGCTTCGCGTATCGCCGGCCGGGCGTATCGCTGATCCGATTGATGGGGCCGGACAGGCATACGGCAGCGACGACGTGGCCGTCGTTGTAGATCGGTGCGCTGACCGAGGCGGTCCCGGCCGCGCGCTCGCCGACACTCTCGGACCAGCCGCGTTTGAGTGCCGTTGCATCTTCGATGAGCAGTTTGCCGGCGGAGCCCTTCTCGATCGTGTACACCGCCCCCAACGGCACGTGCGTACGCAACTCCGCACCCGACTCGATCGAGACGATGGCGACGCGCTGCTGGCCGCGTCGGACGAACAGTTGGCTACTCTCGCCGGTGACCTCGGAGAGGTGCCGCAGGATGGGCGTGGCAATTTGCGACAGCGCCGCTTCGCCGAATCGCGGTCCGCTGAAGAGCAAGCCGTCGCTGTCCCGGCGGACCATCCCGTGCGTCTCCAGAGCCGCCAGCAGTCGGTGCGTGGTCGTCTTCGGGAAGCGGACCGCACTCTGCAGTTCGATGAAGCTGACGGGCTGCCGCGCCGCGATCTCGTCCAGCAAGGCGATGGCCTTGTCGAGGACGCCGACACCGCTCACGACATGGTCCACCGGGCGATCCTAATACAGCAACGGCTGCGCAAAGGCCGGTTCGCAAAGGGCTGTTCGGCCGGCCTCGCACGCTGGGTGAAGGGGTCGCAATGAGCGGCCTGCCGCTGGTCTGCATCCTCTCTCTTGGCGGGACGATCTCCTCCGCACAAGCAGCGGAATCCGGCCTCGCATCGCCCAGGTTTGGTGCCTCGGACCTGGTTGCCGCCGTGCCTCAGCTCGAGTCGGTCGCGCGGATAGAGGTCGTCGATGTGGCGCGCTTGCCGTCGAGTGATCTGTCTTTCGCGCTCGCTCGCCGAGTAGCGGACGAGGTCAGCGCAGCGGTCGGACGGGGTGCCGTCGGCGTGGTGATCACGCAGGGCACCGACACGATCGAAGAGATGTCGTTCTGCCTCGACGTGACCGTGCCGGAGGACGTCCCGGTTGTCCTCACCGGCGCGATGCGGCACGCCGGCCTGCCCGGCGCGGACGGGCCCGCGAACCTGCTCGCGGCGGTCCGTGTCGCCGCCGCTCCTGGCGCTCGCGCGTTGGGCACGCTCGTCGTCCTGAACGACGAGATACACAGCGCGCGGACGGTGCGCAAAGGTCACACGACGGCGGTGGGTGCCTTCTGGTCGCCCGACGTCGGCCCGATCGGGTGGCTGGCCGAGGACACCGTCCACCTGCGTGAACGCCCCTTCCCTCGTGTGGTCGTGCCGCTCGCGCCGGGCGCCGAGATCACCCCGCTGCCGTTGATCACTTCGACGTTCGACGATGACGGTTGGTGGCTGGCCGGTATCAAGGCCACGCGACCGCCCGGCCTGGTGATCGAGGGACTCGGTGGCGGTCACGTGCCTGGGCGGGTCTTCGACGACGTCATCGCGCTCGCGAGCCGGATACCGGTGCTGTTGTCATCGCGTACCGGTCGTGGCGCCGTCCTCACGTCGACCTACGGCGGCTTCCGAGGCTCGGAGACAGCCCTGATCGAGGGTGGCGTGATACCGACCGGGACGCTCGACGGGCTCAAAGCCCGGGTACTGCTCAGCGTGCTCCTCGCAGCAGGGTGCCACCGAGAGCGCATCAGGGAGACGCTCCGGATCGTGGGCCGTCTCGCGTCACGTGACTACTGACCATCCGCAGCGGCGAAGGAGAATCTGGTGAGCGATGTGGACGCAGCCGACCTGATCGTCGTGGGCGGGACCGTGGTGACCGAGAGCTGGACCGGACGTGCCGACGTGCTCGTCCGCGCCGGCACCGTTGCTGCGCTGCTGGAGCCCGGCCAGCCGGTGCCCACCGGCGATCGAGTTGTCGACGCGACCGGCAAGCTGGTGTTGCCTGGTGGCGTCGACCCCCACTGCCACATCGGCGTTCCACTTGGCGAGTTCGTCACGCTCGACGACTACGAGTCAGCGACGCTGGCCGCGCTGGCCGGGGGCACCACAACCATCGTCGACTTCGCGATCCCGACCCCCGACGAGACTTCCGAGTCGGCATTGACGGCGAAGCTTGCCGATGGCGCGTCCGCCCGTTGTGACTTCGCCCTGCACGGCTGCATTACCGACGTCGCCGCGGACATCGGCAAGACGGTGCGCGTCCTGACGGAAGCCGGAGTGCGGACGATCAAGCTGTTCACCACCTACCGCGATCTGCTCATGGTCGACATCGCGACGATCGAGCAGGTGATGACGGCGCTGCGCGAGATCGACGGACTGACCTACGTGCATGCCGAGGCGAACGACATCGTCGAGTCGTGCCAGCAGCAGGCTGCCGAAGGCGGGTACATCGACGCGTCCGGCATGGCGCGTACCCGCCCGACAGCCGCGGAGGAGCGGGCTGTCGCCGACGTGCTGGGAGCGGCGGATCGAGTGGGTGCGCCGGTCTACTTCGTTCACCAGTCGTCGCCCGGCGCCGTCGACCAAGTCATTGACGCGAGGCGACGCGGAGTGCGTGCCTTCTCCGAGTCGTGCCCGCACTACCTGTCGCTGGATGAGACGGTCTACCAGTCGCAGCATCCCGAGCGTTATGTGTGCTGTCCGCCGCTACGTGACCGGGGCACGGTAGAACAACTGGGCGCGCGACTGGCGGCGGGCTTCGTAGACACTGTCGGCAGCGATCACTGCTGCTACGACTCGGCGCAGAAACTGTTGCGCGCGCACGACGTACGCGCCATGCCGAACGGACTACCGGGAGTCGAGACACGGCTGCCGATCGTGTGGGACGCCTTCGTCAACACCGGGCTGATATCGGCGCAGCGGTTCGTCGCGCTGGTCGCGGCGAACCCGGCGCGGCTCAACGGCTTGTTCCCGCGCAAGGGCACAATCGCGCCGGGCGCCGACGCCGACCTCGTCATCTTCGACCCGAAGCTCACTCGCACCGTGCACACCGACGACCTGCACATGATGACCGACTACACCCCGTACGAAGGTCGCTCGGTGACGGGTTGGCCGGTGACCGTGATCTCCCGCGGACGGATCGTGCTCGACGGTGGCGTTCTGCACGATCCGGGGCCGGCGGGGGAGTACCTCCGGTCCGGGCCGGTCACGATTCGCTGATCGGGTCGATGCCGTGCGGCACGTCAGGTTAGGCGGCACCGGACTGCAGGTGTCGCGGTTGTGCCTGGGCACAGCCACATTCGGCGCCCAGTGCGACGAGGAGACCTCTCGGGCAATCCTTGATCGCGCCTTCGACGCGGGCGTGACCTTCGTCGACACCGCCGACAAGTACCCGCTCGGTGGAACGCTGGCCACGAATGGCCGAAGCGAGGAGATCCTCGGCCGTTGGCTGCGCGGCCGGCGCGACGAGTGCGTCGTCGCCACCAAGTTCCACGGTGCGATGGGGACGGCAGCGTGGGATCAAGGGACCAGCCGCAAGCACATCCTCGATGCGATCGACGGCTCGCTGCGCCGGCTGGGCGTCGAGTACATCGACCTGTATCAGTTCCACCGTCCCGATCCGCTGACGCCCATCGAGGAGAGCCTTTCTACGCTGGACGACCTGGTCCGTGCGGGGAAGGTGCGCTACATCGGCGTGTCCAACTTCCTGGCATATCAGACTGCGCTGGCGCTCGGCTGCAGCGATCGGCACGGTTTCGCGCGCATCGTCTCCGTGCAGCCCTGCTACAACCTGGTTTTTCGGCAGTGGGAGCACGAGCTGTTCCGGCTGGCGCAGGAGCAGCAGCTCGCCGTGCTGCCGTACAACCCGCTCGCCGGCGGACTGCTGACCGGCAAGCACGCAGGCAGGGCGCCGAACCCTGGCACGCGGTACACGCTGGAGAACGCGTCGCATATCTATACCGACAAGTACTGGAACGAGCCGATCCTGTCGGCGGTCGAGGAGATCGGTTCAATTGCGCGTGAGGCCGGCATTGCCCCGGCCACCCTCGCGGTCGGGTGGGTGCTCGCCAATCCGGTCGTTACGTCGGCGATCATCGGCGCCACCCGTCCGGAGCAGCTGACCGACACGTTGGCGGCGGCCGAGGTCGAACTGTCCCGCGACCTCGTCGATCGACTGACCGAGCTCACCCACCAGTTCCGCCGCGGCGACGAACTCGAGTGAGCGCTGCCCGCTCTTTCGCTGTGATCAAGAGATCGCCTTCACCGTGATCAACAGATCAGACATGTCGTATATCGACCCATCTGCTCTCTTGATCACAGCGCCTTATACACATCACCGTGCCTTATAC
>DATFTS010000492.1:0-2443 GCA_035261645.1 Jatrophihabitans sp.
GCCTCCGGGCGTCATAGCGGCCGGAAGCGCGGACAACTCGCGAAAGGGAGAGCGCGGACAACTCGCAAAAGGCAGAGCGCGAACAACTCGCGAAAGGTAGAGCGCGGCGTCAGACGAGCGAGTCGCGCCAGGCTTGGTGCAACGCGGCGAAGTCGCCCTCACCGGTGGCCACCAGTTGCTCCGGGGTGCCGTCCTCAATGATGTGACCGTCGGCGAGCACGAGCACCCGATCGGCGATCTCCACGGTGGAGAGCCGATGCGCGATGATCAGTGCCGTCCGCTCAGCCAGCACGGTCCGCAGTGCACGTTGCACGGCGCGCTCGGTCGGCACATCCAGCGACGACGTCGCCTCGTCCAGGATCAGCACCGCGGGGTCGGCCAGGAATGCACGCGCGAACGCGACGAGCTGACGCTGCCCCGCGGACAGTCGGCCGCCGCGTTTGCGCACGTCGGTGTCGTAACCGTCGGGGAGGCTGCTGATGAACTCGTGGGCCCCGACGGCAGCCGCAGCGGCGACGACCTCCTCGCGGGTGGCGCCCAGCCGCCCGAAGCCGATGTTGTCGGCCACCGATCCGGAGAACAGGAAGCCGTCCTGAGTGATCATCACGACGGCGTTGCGGAGTTCGCTGTCGGCGATGTCGCGCAGGTCGGTGCCGTCGAGCCGCACGACGCCGGAGGTCGGGTCGTAGAAGCGCGAGATGAGCTTCGCGATTGTCGTCTTGCCCGCGCCTGTCGCACCGACGAGCGCCACCGTCTGCCCCGCCGCGATGTCGAGGCTCAGCTCGGGCAAGACCGGGCTGTCAGCCCGATAGGCGAAGGTCACGCGCTCCAGCGAGATCGCGCCAGCCGCCGGCTGCGCAAGCAACACCGGCTGCGCCGGCTCGGCCACGCTCGGCGGCTCGGCCAGCACAGTGGCGATCTTGTCCAGCGCGGCCGTCGCAGACTGCAACGAGTTGTAGAAGACGCCGACGTCCTGCATCGGATCGTAGAACTGCCTCAGGTACAGCAGGAACGACGTGAGCACACCCAGCTCGAGGCCGCCGTGCGCGACCCGGTAGCCGCCCACGAGCAGCACGAGGACGGTCGCCACATTGCCGATCAGTGCGGTGCCTGGAATGAACCACGCCTGCAGGTTGAACGTCTGCCGGTTCGCCTCCCGGTAGCCGTCATTCAGGCCGGCGAAGATCTGGTCGTTGCGCTTCTCGCGGCGAAACGCCTGCACCGCCCGGATGCCGTTCATGGTCTCGACGATGTTGACGATCATCGTCGCCACCGTCTCGCGGGTACGCCGGAACGCGACCGCTGCGCGCGGGGAGAACCATTTGTACAGCAGCCACAGCGGGATCAGTGAGCCCACCGCGAGCGTCGCCAGAGGCGGGTCGAGGATCAGCAGGATGACCGCGATCGCGGCACTGTTGAACACCGCGGTCAGCAGCCCGTCCAGGCCGCTGTCGAGCAGTTCAGTGAGCGTGTCGACGTCTGACGTCAATCGTGAGATGACCCGGCCGGACGTGAACCGCTCATGGAACGCCACCGACAGCGCCTGCATGTGGTCGAAACCGCGCTGTCTGAGGTCGAACAGGACGTTCTGCCCGATCAGCCCACTGCGCCGCACGAACACCGACCGCAGCACGCCGGACGCCAACGCCGAGGCGAGCAACGCCACACCGACGACCGTCAGCGACGTGTAGTCGCCACGCAAGGCCGCGGGCAGCGACTTGTCGATCGCGATGCCGACCAACCACGGGCCCGCCATCGTGGACGCGACCTGCGCGAACACGATGAGCAGCACCCACACGATGGGTCGCCGGTAGGGACGGACCAGCTCGCGCAGCAGCCTGCGCCCCTCCGACCGCAGCGCGATGCCGTGGTGCGCGTCGTCCTGCTCGTTCGCGTGCGCCTGCGAGTCGGGGCCGACCTTGCCCTGCCAGGTGGTTGCCTCTGAGGCGTTCTCAACCAGATCGGTCATGTCACCGCCTCCAGCTCGGACGACTGCGCGAGCAGTTGCCGGTACGCCGGGATGGTGTCGAGCAGTTCGCGGTGCGTTCCGACGGCGGCGATGCGGCCGTCCGAGAGCAGCGCCACCCGGTCGGCCAGCATGACCGTCGACGGGCGGTGCGCAACCACGAGCGCGGTGGTTCCGGCGAGCACGCGCCGTAGCGCCTCCTCGACCTGCGACTCGGTGTGCACGTCGAGCGCCGAAAGGGGGTCGTCCAGCACGAGCACGCGTGGCCGCCCGAGAACGGCCCTGGCGAGTGCCAGCCGTTGTCGCTGACCACCGGACAGCGACAGGCCCTGCTCGCCGATGCGGGTCTCGAGCCCGAACGGCAGGTCGTACACGAAGCTCGCCTGTGCCACCTCGATGGCCTCGTGGACGTCGTCGGACGTGACGCCGGCCCGGCCCAGGGTGAGGTTCTCGTACACGCTCGCCGAGAACAGCGTC
>DATFTS010000493.1:0-3869 GCA_035261645.1 Jatrophihabitans sp.
GTCACGCGCTGCGGGTCCTGCGGATGCGGCAGGACGGTGTGGATCGCCTGGCCGCCGAAGCCGCCCGCCCAGTCCGGACGATGTGGGTGATCCCAGAGTGAGCGCACCAACTCGAAGTGCTCGCCGCGGTCCTCCGAGCGAAATAGCGCGCTTGGCTGCGACCCGGCCCAGACGACGCCGGGCTCAGTGGCCGACGGCGCGATCTGCCAGACCCGCTCGAGCGAGGTGTCGGTGCCCTCCGGAAACGCGATCGCGCCCTTCTCCGGCTCAGCCCAGGTCTTGCCGAGGTCGTCGCTGTGGAACACCGACGGACCCCAGTGCTCGCTCGTCGCGGACACGAAGACACGCGGTGTGGTGTTCCGGGTGTCAATCGCCACGGCGTAGACGCTGTTCATCGGGAACGTCAGCTCGGACAACCCCCACGAGGAGCGGTCCGTACTCCGGGCGAGGAAAAGGCCCTTCATGGTGCCGATCGCCAGCAGGACTTCAGTCATGTTCGAAGCCTTGCACCCAGGTACGACAGAAACCAGAGCGAGTTGCGGCCCCGCTGCGGCGTGTCGCGCCGCGGCGGGGCCCCAACCTCTTAGTAGCGGTAGTGCTCCGGCTTGTAGGGGCCGGCGACGTCGACACCGATGTACTCGGCCTGCGCCTTCGTGAGCGTGGTCAGCTTCGCCCCGACCGCGTCGAGGTGCAGCCGCGCGACCTTCTCGTCCAAGTGCTTCGGCAGCGTTGTGACCGTGGGCTTGCCGTCGACCAGATACGCCGTCGGGTTCTTGTGCATCTCGATCTGCGCGATCGTCTGGTTGGAGAACGAGTTGCTCATCACGAACGACGGATGACCCGTCGCGTTGCCAAGGTTCAGCAGCCGGCCCTCGCTGAGCACGATGATCGAATGCCCGTCAGGGAACGTCCACTCGTGCACCTGCGGCTTGACCTCCGTCTTGCGGATGCCCGGCACCTGTGCCAGCCCGGCCATGTCGATCTCGTTGTCGAAGTGGCCGATGTTGCCCATGATCGCCTGGTGCTTCATGGCGGCCATGTGGTCGGCCATGATGATGTCCCGGTTGCCAGTGGCAGTGACGAAGATGTCGGCCTTGCCGACGACCTCGTCCAGCGTTACCACTTCCACCCCGTCCATCGCGGCCTGCAGTGCGCAGATCGGGTCGATCTCGGTGACGACCACCCGCGCGCCCTGCCCGCGCAGTGACTCGACACAGCCCTTGCCGACATCGCCGTAGCCGCAGACGACCGCCAGCTTGCCGCCGATCATCACGTCAGTGGCGCGGTTGATGCCGTCGATGAGCGAGTGGCGGCAGCCGTACTTGTTGTCGAACTTGCTCTTGGTGACGGAGTCGTTGACGTTGATTGCCGGGAACAGCAGCGTGCGCGCGCGCTCGAACTCGTACAGGCGGTGCACGCCGGTGGTGGTCTCCTCGGTGACCCCGATGATGTCGGCGCCCATCCGGGTGTACTTGCCGGGGTGCTCGGCGACCGAGCGGCGCAGCAGGTCAAGGATGACGCGGTACTCCTCCGAGTCGTCCGCGTCCGGCTGCGGCACCACACCGGCGGCCTCGTACTCGGTGCCCATGTGGATCAGCAGCGTGGCGTCACCACCGTCGTCGACGATCGAATCCGGCCCGCTGCCGTCCGGCCAGCTGAGCATCTGCTCGGTGCACCACCAGTACTCCTCGAGCGTCTCGCCCTTCCACGCATAGACGGCGATGCCCTGAGGATTGTCGACGGTGCCGTTGGGGCCGACGACGACGGCCGCGGCGGCGTGGTCCTGCGTCGAGAAGATGTTGCAGCTGACCCAGCGCACGTCCGCGCCGAGCGAGGTCAGCGTCTCGATCAGCACGGCGGTCTGCACGGTCATGTGCAGCGATCCGGCGATCTTCTTGCCCTTCAGCGGCTGGCTCGGGCCGAACTCCCGCCGCAGCGCCATCAGACCCGGCATCTCGTGCTCGGCGAGTTGGATCTCCTTGCGCCCGAAGTCAGCCAGCGACAAGTCCTTGACCTTGAAATCGTGGACGCTGCCGGCCGAGTCGGCAGTCATGGTGATGCTCACGTGCTCTCCTTGATCTCGGTGCACTTCAGTGGCCAGCCGGCGGAAGATGCCGGCCTCGGGTGGTGCGGCGATGCGATGGACGGGGCCGAACCAGTCGTCGATGGCCCGGGATAGAAGCGGGTCGGTGCGCATACGCAACTCGAAGGCGATGTCGGTGATGCCCAACCCGTGGGCGTCGATGAGCTCGCGCAGCTTCTGCAGCCGCTCGATCTGGCGCGGGCCGTAGTGTCGGTGACCACCGGGTGTGCGCAGCGCGGCCACGAGGCCTGCCTGCTCCAGATAGCGCAGCATCCGTTGCGACCAACCGGTCGCCTCGGCCGCCTGCTGGATGGTCAAGGACTGCACAAAACCCCCGGGAGCTACGCCTTCACATCAAAGCTACCACGGTCGTGTCAGGTTTGCTCTCTGGAACGTTCGACGGCTGCTGAGACGTCTCAGCTGTCGTGCGGAGACGACTTCTCGTGCTGGTGGCCACGGGTCTGCTTGCTGCCGGGTGTGCGTCCACGATCGATCGGCAGCGCGAGTCGCCCGGAGGTCCGGTACGGACGGCCGCCCGCATGGACGGGGCGGTGCAGCTGGTCGCCGACGCCCGACCCGCGGGTGGTGGGCAGCCCGCCGCGGTGGTGGCCGCGGAGCAGCGATTGTCACTGGCGTTGCTGCGCAAGGTGGACGGCTCGGGCAACGTCTCGACGTCGCCAGCCAGCCTCTACATCGCCCTCGCCATGCTCGAGAACGGCGCCCGCGGCCGCACCCAGGCGCAGATCGCGTCCGGCCTGCAAGCCGATGGACTGAGCCCGTCCGACCAGAACGCCGGACTGGCCGCGCTGACCGACGAGCTAGCCAGTGCGGCATCCCGCGACCACGTGACGCTGCAGTCGGCGAACAGCGTGTGGCAGCAGCGCGGCTTCCCGATCCGCAAGCAGTTCCTCGAAACGCTGGCGGCGTATTACCGGACGGGCGTGTGGCAGGTGGATTTCGCCGGAAACCCGTCCGGCGCCAGCCACGCGATCAACGACTGGACGTCACAGCAGACGCACGGCAAGATCCGCAAGCTCTTCGACGGATTGGACCGGTCGACCGTTCTCGTGCTCGCGAACGCCGTCTACTTCCACGCGGCCTGGGCGACGCCATTCGTGGGCGCCGAGACGGCACCGCGCACGTTCACGACGGCGAGTGGCCAGCAGGTGCAAGCGCAGTTCATGTCGGGCGGGTCCGGCCTGCAAGTGGCGTCCACCGACGCGTATCAGGCGGTGCAATTGCCGTACCGGGGTGGGCGGTTCGCCGCGCTGGCCATCATGCCTCGGCGCGGCTCGTTGAGGGACTTCGTCCGTTCGGCGACGCCGGCGTCCGTGCAGTCGATCGCCTCAGGGTTGCGGCCGGCCGATGGCGCGGCGGTGCTGATGCCGCGGTTCACCACTACATCGACGCTGGACCTGGTACCCGCGCTGAAATCTCTGGGGATGACCGACGCGTTCCGCGCTGCGGACCTTTCCGCACTGAGCTCGCGGCGGACGCGCGTGAGCCAAGTGGTGCAGCGCGTGTACCTCGGTGTCGGCGAGGCCGGGACAACCGCGGCTGCGGTGACGGGCATCGCGATTGCGCAGTCGGCGAAACGGGCGGCTTCACTGACGATCTCACTGGATCGTCCGTTCCTGTTCCTGGTGCGCGACACGAAGACGGGAATGGTCTTGTTCGCCTCTGAGATTCAAGATCCGACTGCGGGCTAGGACGCCACCGTCCGCTACGACCCGACCCCCGCGACGAACGCCAGACCGTTGCCGGCGATGCTCGTGCGGTGCCCGGC
>DATFTS010000494.1:0-15635 GCA_035261645.1 Jatrophihabitans sp.
CCCAGCGACGGCTCCAGCGGGTGACCGGCGGCTTGACGAATCGCAACTACCGGGTGGTAACCCGCGATGGCGGTGACTTCGTCGCGCGGTTCTCCGCGCCCAAGAGCGCGCTGCTGGCCATCGATCGCTACTCGGAGTACCAGAACTCACGTGCCGCCGCCGCCGCCGGCGTCGGCCCGGAAGTCGTCGACTACTCACCGGATGAAGGTGTGCTGGTCGTGAAATGGATCAACGGCCGAACCTTCACCGACCACGACCTGGACGATCCGCGCCAACTTGAGCGCGTCGCCGCCTTGTGCGCTCGCTTGCACAGCGGACCGCGGTTCGCCAGCGATTTCGACATGTTTGACGTACAGCGCCACTACCTGTCGATCGTCCGCGAACACGAGTTCCGGCTGCCCGAGGACTACCTGTCCTTCGAGCCGCTCGTGCGGCGTATCGAGGCGGTGCTGCGCGCATCCGCGCCCCCCACGGTGCCGTGCCACAACGACCTGCTCGCAGCCAACATCATGGACGACGGCGAGCGGCTGTGGTTCATCGACTACGAGTACTCCGGCAACAACGACCCGTGCTTCGAACTCGGCAACATCTGGAGCGAGGCCGCACTCGACGTCGACCGGTTGGAGCACCTGGTGTCGGCGTACTTCGGCCGGCCCGCGCCGGTCGAGACGGCGCGGGCGCGGTTGTTCGGGCTGATGTCGAAGTACGGCTGGACGCTGTGGGCCTCCATCCAGGACGCGGTCAGCGACGTCGAGTTCGACTTCTGGCAGTGGGGCATGGAGAAGTACGTCCGGGCGCGGCAGGAGTTCCGCAGTCCGGACCTGGAGCGCTCGATCTCGACCATCACCGAATCCACGCAGTGCTGATCCGACCGAACAGAGGAGCCGAATCGTGGCCGACACCATCGTGCTGAGTGAGGACGAGAAACGTCTCGCCGAACTCGGCTACAAGCAGGAGCTGCACCGTAGCTGGTCCGGGTTCTCCAACTTCGCGATCTCGTTCTCGATCATCTCGATCCTCGCCGGCTGCTTCACCACCTTCGGTGTCGGCTGGAACAACGGTGGCCCCGCGGCCATCGCATGGGGCTGGCCGATCGTCTCGATCTTCATCCTGGTGATCGGGCTCTGCATGTCCGAGTTGGTCTCGGCGTTCCCCACATCGGGCGGCATCTACTGGTGGGCGTCCAAGCTCGGCGGCGTCAAGGCCGGCTATTACACCGGGTGGCTGAACCTGATCGGGCTCCTCGCGATCGACGCATCCGTGGCCTACGGTTGCGCAACCTTCTTCGATCTGACCCTCGGCTTCTTCGACTCCGGTTACAAGTCCGGCAACCTGAACCGGATCTTCCTGTACTTCCTCGTCGTGCTCGTACTGGTCGCCGCGGTCAACATCTTCTCCAGCCACCTGCTGGCGGTGCTCAACAACATCTCGGTGTGGTGGCACGTTGCGGGTGCGGCCACGGTCGTGCTGATCCTCCTGTTCGTCCCGAACCACCACGCCACGGCCTCGTCGGTCTTCACGCACACAGCGAACAACACTGGGTTCTTCGGCGGGCACACACACGGAGCGGGTTTCTTGCTGTACGTGCTCCCGCTCTCGGCGATCCTCACGCAGTACACGATCACCGGATACGACGCGTCTGCGCACCTGTCCGAGGAGACGAACTCAGCCGCGAACTCCGCTGCCAAGGGCATCTGGCGTTCGATCTTCTACTCGGCGATCGGCGGCTGGATCCTGCTCCTCACCTTCCTGTTCGCCGTGCAGGACGAGAAGGGGGTCACGTCAGGAGGCGGCGGCGTCGCCGTCATCTTCAGTCAGGCGCTGACGTCCAAGTGGGGCGGAACGGTCCTGCTCATCTCCACCGCCGGCCAGTTCTTCTGCACGGTGGCATGCATGACGAGCACGACGCGGATGCTCTACGCGTTCAGCCGGGACGGTGCGGTGCCGGGCGCGCAGTACTGGTCGCGCCTCAACCACAACCGCGTTCCGGTGTACGGCGTCGTGCTCTCCGCGATCCTGGCGGTCGTCCTGACGCTGCCCGCACTCGTGAAGGTGGACATCAACGGCGCTCCGGTTCCCGTCGCGTTCTTCGCGGTGGTGTCGATCGGCGTCATCGGTCTCTACGTCGCGTTCGCCATCCCGATCTGGCTGCGGTGGAAGGCCGGTTCCAACTTCACGCCGGGCAGGTGGAACCTGGGCAACAAGTACCGCTGGATGTGCATCGTCGCCGTGGTCGAAATCGCGGTGACCTCGATCATCGCGCTGTTGCCGACGTCCTCGGGCGGTGTGCCGTGGAACAGCGGCTTCGCCTGGAAGTACGTCAACTACACCATCCTCGTCGTGCCAGGCGCGCTGTTGGTGTTGTGGATCTGGTGGCACGTGTCGGTGAAGAACTGGTTCACCGGCCCCAAGCGCACGGTCGACCTGCCTTCGGGCATCTCCGCGGCCGACGAGATCGCGATCGAGCACCAGAAGTTCCATGAGACGCATGTGCAGCCTGCCGAGGTTCAGCGCAAGGAGACCGCCGAGGAGAGCTGACGGCCGTGCGCGCGATCTTGTTGCGCCACAGCGGGCATGACCCGCACACGGCAACAAGATCGCCCGGCGAGTGAGCGGCGAGTCAGCGGCGAGGGGTGCTACATGTCCTCCATCGGGGCACTGCCCGGCGGCGAGGCCGGTGACGGCGGTGGCGGCGTGGTGGAAGCAGTCCCAGTCGGCGGGCCGCCGGCCGGCGTGCCCGGCGCGGCCTCGCCCGGCTGCGCGGCCGCGCCCGCCTGGGCCGCCGCCATGTGCTCGTCGAGCGCGGTCAACGCCGCCTGCACCGCGGCCGGGTCGCCGCCGTGGCGCATCTGGTTGTAGTACGCCTCGCCGAGCGCCCGGTATAGCTCGGCCTCGGAACGGCTCTGCTTGACCTCGGCCACCTTCGCCTGGCCCTGTGCCGCCATCGCCTGGGCAGACTCCTTGGCCTGCATCGCTGCGTGCTTGGCCTTGTCCATCAAACCCACGTCGACCACCTCGTTCTACCTATGCCCTGGCGGTTTGTCCGCCTAAACCTGTCACTACGAACCGCGCGTAGGCAAGCGATCGCCGGAGCTGTCGATTCCGTGCCGCCCAGCTCGTCGGAATGGTGTCGGCAAGCCAGATCGTCGGCCCGTCCCGGCCGACCGAGCAGAGGAGATGTGATGGGCAAGTTCGTGTACGTCTACGCCGGCGGAACGCTGGAGGAGACGCAGGAAGCGCGCGACAAGGCGATGCAGGAGTGGGGTGCGTGGTTCGGCACGCTGGGCGACGCCGTCGTGGAGATGGGCAACCCGTTCGGTGCCTCGACGACGGTGAAGTCCGGCGGCCCGGCAGGCAGCGGGGTCTCCGGCCTGGGCGGCTACTCGGTGATCAGCGCGGAGTCGCTGGACGCGGCGGCCGCCAAGGCCGGCGGCTGCCCGGTGCTGAAGCGTGGCGGCACGGTTGAGGTGTACGAAGCGCTCGAGATGTGACGTCAGCGCGTCACGACGTGGTCGCCCAACGCTGAGGTTGCGGCGGCCACGTCGCTCGGGCAGATGACCGCGTAGAACTGGTCTTCGAAGATCTGCACGGGCAGAAACACGTCCACGTTGATGCCGGCATTGGCCAGCAGCCGGAAAACCGCGGCGCCGGCGAGCGGGACGTTGCGCATGCGGACGGTCAGTGCCTCCCGCTCGACGTACTCGATCGACGCCTCGGCCAGTGCCGCGCGGGTGGCCGCCTCGTCATCGGCGATGAACGCGATCGCGCCCTCGTTGCCGTGGGCCACGCCGCACACGACGAGGTTGACCCCCCGCTCGCCGAGCACATCACAGAGCAGCGCGAGCTGCCCGGGCGAGTTCTCCATCTTGGTGGTGAAGGCACTCATCCGACCTCCTCACAAGGTCCGCGCCGTGAGCTGATTGTGACGCACTGGCGGCCGTTGGCGTAGCCGATGCGTACCCACGAGGAGAACTGGAAAGACCCTGAGGGTGGAACAGAAACCGGCGCGCGCCGTGGTGTTGGCACCGTGCCCGCTGCTGACCGTGACCATCGAGGCGCGTCCCGACGGCGGCGCGGAGATCCACCTGCACCCCGGTGGCCAGGGTGTGTGGATCGCCCGGATGATGGCGACGCTGGGGCTGGACGTAGAGGTCTGCGGGCCGCTCGGCGGCGAGAACGGTTCGGTGTTGAAGCCGCTCATCGTCAGGGAAGGGGTCAAGATGACCATCGTCCCGATGGCAGCGGAGAACGGCGGCTTCGTCCACGACCGGCGCAGCGGCGACCGGGTTGAGATCGCGACGGTCGACCCGCCCGCGCTCGACCGGCACGAACTCGACTCGGTCTGCGACGACGTGCTGGTGCACGGCCTCGACGCGGACGTTGTGGTGATGGGCGGCCCCGACAAGCCGCACGTGCTGCCGCCCGACGTCTATCGCAGGCTCACCGCGGACCTCGTCCGGGGCGGGCGACGCGTCGTCGCCGACCTCTCCGGGCGCTTCCTCGCCGAAGCCGTAGCGGGCGGGGTCGTCGTAGCCAAGGCAAGCCACGAGGACCTGATCAGGGACGGCTTCGCGCGCTCGCCCGACCGGGCCGAGCTCATCCGCACGATCGAGCAGTTCGCCGAGCAGGGGGCGGCGAACGTGGTCATCTCGCGCGCCGAGCACCCGGCACTCGCCCTGGCGGGCGGCCGGCTGGTCGAGATCTGCGCGCCCACGTTCCAGCGCGTCGACCATCGCGGCGCCGGCGACTCGATGACCGGGGGCATTGCCACGGCGCTGGCGCGAGGTGTCGACATCGACGGTGCGCTGCGCCTCGGCGCCGCCGCCGGCGCGCTCAACGCCACGCGGCACGGCCTCGCGACGGGCGAGCGGGAACTGATCGAACAGTTGGCAGAACGGGTCACCATCCGCGAAGTGGAGCACGAGTGAGAGCGCTGATCACCAACGACGACGGCATTCAGAGCCGCGGCATCCACGAGCTGGCCCGGGTCGCCATCGCCGCCGGCCTCGACGTGCAGATCGCCGCGCCCGAGACGGAACGAAGTGGCAGCAGCGCGGCGCTCTCCGCGCTCGCCGAAGGCGGCCGGCTGCTCATGGAGGAGCGCCCGCTCGAAGGCCTGGACGGTGTCCGCGCGCACGCTGTGCAGGCGACGCCGGCCATGATCGCGTTCGCCGCCACACGCGGCGCCTTCGGTGCGCGGCCGGACGTGCTGCTCTCGGGCATCAACCACGGTCCCAACACCGGCACCGCGATCCTGCACTCCGGCACGGTCGGCGCCGCTTTCACCGCAGCCGCGCACGGGGTCCCCGCACTGGCCGTGTCGTTCGCCACCGGCCGTCCGAACAATTGGGAGACCGCGTCGCAGTTCGCGGCGCGCGGGCTGGCCTGGTTCCTGCAGCACACCGAGGACGCGTACGTCCTCAACGTGAACGTGCCGGACCTCCCGGCCGACCAGTGCCGGGGACTGCGACACGGCGGCCTGGCCCACTTCGGGGCCGTGCAGGCCCACGTCGGCGAGCGCGGCAGCGGCTACGTGACGATCACGTTCGCCGAGGTGGACGAGTTGCCGATGCCCGACACCGATGTGGCGCTGCTGCGCCAGGGCTGGGCCACCGCGACCGCACTGAAGGCGCCGGTCGAAACGAGCGCAGTCGACGTCTCGACGATCAGCTGAGGTCAGAGCGCTGAGGCGAGCCGCGTCAGGGCCGACGCGATCGCCGCGCGGTCGGCGTCCGGCCAGTCGCGCAACCGCTCCAGCAGCATCTCGCGACGGCTGCGCTGGACGTTGTCCAGAACGCTGCGTCCCGCCGGCGTGATGACCAACATCGCGGCCCGGCCGTCCGTGGCGTCCGGCTCGCGTGTCACGAAGCCGGCCCGTTCCAAGCGCTGCGCTTGTGGGGTGATGGTGGAGTTCTCGACGCCAAGGATGGTGGCGAGCTCACCGACACGGAGCGGACCGCAGGTGTTGAGCTTGTTGAGCAGCGCAGCGCCGCCACGGGACAGGTTGCACCGGGCGCGACGCATGGCCTCGTCATGGAACTCGCGACGGGACGCCCATGCGACGATGATCGCGATGGCACTCTCGATGATCCGGATCGAGTCCTCGGTCGACACGCTGCCACGACCTCCAGGATCGCGCTCATTTTGGCGCGATCATCTGAATGTTAGCGCCGCCCGGGAGGGATGGCGCGCCGGAACTTTGTTACTAGCTGTCCAGATACCGCAGGTCTCTGATATACCAAACTAATTAGTTCGGCTCATCAAAGTAACAGGATCTAGTGACGGGCGGTTGATGGTTTCGAGCGCGGACGCACGGCGCGCAGCACCGACGGGTTCGCCCGGCGGGGGTGCCCCCGATGCCATCGCCGAACTCAGCCGCATCGCCACTGCCGCGGCCGCCCAGATCGGCGGCGAGAACTTCCCGGTGGCGCTGCGGGTGCTCCCGCGCCAGCCGCGTGACCACCTGCAGCGCGCATACGCCTTCGCCCGCTTCGTCGACGATGTCGGGGACGAGTCGCACGGCGACCGGCTGGCACTACTCGACGCCGTCGACCGCGACATCGACGCCCTGCCCGAGGGCGCGGCTCGACTCACACCCGTCCGCGATCTCGGGCCGCTCGTGCACCAGCACCGGCTGGCGCTGCAGCCACTGCACGACCTCGTCGAGGCCAACCGCCGCGACCAACTGGTGTCGCGCTACGAAACCTTCGAGGACCTCCTGGACTACTGCCGGCTCTCCGCCGCGCCGGTCGGGCGGATGGTGCTGGCGGTCGCCGATGTCGACGACGCCGACGCAGCCGCGCGATCGGACAAGATCTGCGCCGCACTGCAGGTGCTGGAGCACTGCCAGGACGTCGGTGAGGACGCCGCGGCGGGCCGTGTCTACCTGCCCGCACACGACCTCGCCGCCGCCGGGGTCGGCGACGCCGACCTGCGGCGCGACACGACGTCACCTGCACTGCGCCGGGTGCTCGCCCTGCAGATCGAGCGCGCGGGGCGGTTGCTCGACGAAGGCAAACCGCTGATCAAGCAGTTGCACGGCTGGGCGCGCTTGGCGGTGCTGGGTTACGTGGCGGGCGGACGGGCGACGGCCGCAGCGATCCGCCGGGCCGACTACGACGTCCTCGCGCGCACGGTGCGGCCGAGCAAGCCGGGCACGGTGTGGCACGCCGCGCGGCTGGCGGCGGGCAGGTAGCGATGGATCAGATCGAGTCCGCCTACCGCGAGTGCGAACGCATCACGCGAGAGCAGGCGCGCAACTTCTCCTGGGGCATCCGGCTGCTGCCATCGGACAAGCGGGGCGCCCTGTCCGCGGTGTACGCGATGGCCCGTCGCATCGACGACGCCGGCGACGGCTCGTTGCCGCCGGCGGAGAAGATGCGATTGCTGAGCGAGGCACGTGCCGTCGCTACTGACCCTGGCTCTTACCCGGACGACCCCGTCGCGGTCGCGCTCGCCGACGCTGCCCGCCGGCTGCCGATCCCGCTGCCGGCCTTCGGTGAGCTCGTCGACGGCTGCGAGATGGACGTCCGCGGGCAGACCTACGACACTCTCGACGACCTCGTGCACTACTGCCGCTGCGTCGCAGGATCGATCGGGCGGCTCTCGCTGGGCGTGTTCGGCGCCCCGGCCGCGGGCCGGGACGAGCACCGGGCAGCCGAACTCGCCGACGCGCTGGGCGTCGCGCTGCAACTGACCAACATCCTGCGCGACATCCGCGAAGACTTCGGCACCGGCCGGGTCTACCTGCCCAAGCACGATCTCGACCTGTTCGACTGCACCGTCGCGACGCTGCCCAACGGCGACCTGGACCCGCAGGCCGGCGCGCTCGCCGATCTGATCCGCTTCGAAGCGGCTCGAGCATGGGGTTGGTACGACCGCGGGCTGCAGCTCCTGCCGATGCTGGATCGCCGCAGCGCTGCGTGCTGTGCCGCGATGGCCGGGATCTATCACGAGCTGCTGCGCCGCATCGCCGCCGACCCGAACGCTGTCATGCGCGGACGCGTCTCGTTGCCCACCAAGCAGAAGCTGCGGGTCGCGGGTCGGGCACTGGCCCGGGGGCAGGCCGGCCGTGGCTGACAAACCGACGGTCGTCGTCGGCGGGGGGCTCGCCGGCATCGCGGCTGCGCTGCGGCTCGCCGACGCCGGCCGGCGCGTACTCCTCGTGGAGAAACGGCCGCGGCTCGGCGGCGAGGCGTTCTCTTTCTCCCGCGGCGACCTGGTGATCGACAATGGGCAGCACGTCTTCCTGCGCTGCTGCACTGCGTACCAGTGGTTCTTGCGGCGCATCCGAGCACAACACCAGGTCGTGCTGCAGGACCGGCTCGACATCCCGATCCTGTCGCCCGACGGCCGCCGGGCCAGGCTGCGCCGCACTGCGGGCGTGCCCGCACCCGCACATCTCGGGGCGGCGCTGGCGACCTACGGTGTGCTCGGCCCGGCCGATCGGGCACGCGCCGTGCGTGGTGCGCTCGCGCTGCGCGTGCTCAACCCGCGCAATCGTGCCCTCGACGATCGCACCCTGGGTCAGTACCTGCGCGCACACGGTCAGAACGACGCGACCATCGCGGCGCTCTGGGGCATCGTCGCCACCGCGACGCTGAACCTCGATCCCGACGAGGCGTCGCTCGCACTCGCCGCCAAGGTCTTCCGCACCGGCATGCTCGACTCCGCCCCAGCTGCCGACGTCGGGTACGCCGCCGTGCCGCTGGGCCGGCTGCACGACGACGGCGCCGCCAAGGCACTGGCCGACGCCGGCGTCGAGGTCCTCGCCGATCACGCGGTGCGTGAGGTCGTGCCAGGCGTCGCCGTGCACCTGGAAGGCCCGCGCGGCGCGCAGGAGCTCGCTAGCGAGGCGGTGATCCTTGCGGTGCCGCATCACGCGCTCGCCGCGGTGCTTCCGTCCGTGGCCGAGTCGCCTGCCGGGCGCGCCACGGCACTCGACAGCTCCCCGATCGTCAACGTGCACGTCGTCTACGACCGCGCGGTTACCGATCTGCCGTTCGCCGCCGCGGTGAACTCGCCGGTGCAATGGTTCTTCGACCGCACGGACAGCTCTGGTCTGGCCGGGACGCGTCCCGGCGCGCAGTACCTCGCCGTCACCGTCTCGGCGGCGAGTGGGTTGATCGACGAGCCGAGCAAACAGCTGCTCGACCGCTTCGTCCCCGAACTGGCGCAGTTGCTGCCACGGGCACGAGGGGCTGAGGTGATCGACGCGTTCGTGACCCGGGAGCGGCGCGCCACGTTCCGGCAAGCGGCCGGCACGTGGAAACTGCGGCCACGGACGGACGAAGGCCCGGCGGGGGTTTGGCTGGCCGGCGCGTGGACCGACACGGGGTGGCCGGACACCATGGAGGGCGCTGTCCGCAGCGGCGTCGTTGCCGCCGAGGCGGCGGCCGGACTCCCTCTCGACCAGCGAACGGAGTTCGGCTAAATGACCAAGCAGCTCGAGACGGACCAGCTCGATGAACAGGGCATGCTTGAACAGCGCACTGCTCCCGAAGTGCTGGCCCGCACCCGGGACATCGCGCAGCCCGCCTTGCGCACCGCGGTCGGCACCATGGCCGACGAGCGGATGCGGCTGATCGCCTCGTACCAGCTGGGCTGGTGCGACGCCGACGGGAATCCGACCGACTCCGGCGGCAAGGCGATCCGGCCGGCGCTGGCCATCCTGTCGGCGGAGGCGGTGCTCGGCACGCCTTTCTGCGGCATTCCGGGCGCGGTGGCGGTGGAGCTGGTGCACAACTTCTCGCTGCTGCACGACGACGTGATGGACCGCGACGTCACCCGCCGGCACCGGCCGACGGGATGGGTGGCGTTCGGCGAGGGCGATGCGATCCTCGCCGGCAACGCCATGCTCACGCTGGCGGTGCAGGTGCTGATCGCAACCGGTGTCGAGGGCCGGCGCAGCCTGCCGCACCTGATGAACGCGACTCAGGTACTGATCAGCGGCCAATCAAGGGATCTTTACCTCGAAGGCCGCTCAGCGGTGACCGTCGACGATGTGCTCGCGATGGAGGCCGGCAAGACCGCAGCTCTGCTCGCCTGCGCCTCCTCGATCGGCGCGCTGGCCGCGGGCGCACCCGACCGCATCGTCGACGGCCTGGAAACCTTCGGCCACGAAATGGGAATGGCGTTCCAGCTCGTCGACGATGTACTAGGAGTGGTAGGTAATCCGCAGCGCACCGGCAAGTCGTCGTCGTCCGACGTCCGCGCTGGCAAGCGCAGCGCTCCTATCGTCGCCGCATTGACCAGTGGCACCGCAGCCGGCCGGCGCCTCGGCGAGCTGTTCGCCAACGGCCCGCTCGAGGACGACGACGAGGTCGCCCTCGCCAGCTCGCTGATCGAGGAGGCCGGCGGTCTCGACTGGGCTGTCCGGGAGGCCGATCGCCGCCTAAGCAGAGCTCTCGAGCTGATCGCCGGCCTGGGACTCACCGAGCCCGCCGCCACCGGCCTCGCAGACATCGCGACCTACATCGTCGCGCGCGACCGCTGAGCCGACTGCGAACATTGGAGGGAATCCCGATGACCGAACAACTCGACGAGGTGGCGAACGCCGCGATCAAGCGCGCCCGCGATCACCTCATCGAGCGGCAGGCGGCGGCCGGCTGGTGGAAGGGCGAGCTGCGCACCAACGTGACGATGGACGCCGAAGACCTGCTGCTGCGGCAGTTCCTCGGCATCCTCGACGTCGATGATCTGGCCGCGGCGGCGCGGTGGATCCGGTCGCAGCAGCGTGCCGACGGCACCTGGGCCACCTTCGAGGGCGGCCCCGGCGACGTCTCAACCACGGTCGAGGCGTACGTGGCGCTGCGGTTGGCCGGCGACCAGCGCAACGCGTCGCACATGCGTAGCGCGCGGGAGTTCATCGTCGCCAACGGCGGCATCGCGGCGAGCCGGGTCTTCACCCGCATCTGGCTCGCCCTGTTCGGTGAGTGGTCGTGGGACGCGCTGCCGGCGATGCCGCCCGAACTCGTCCTGCTGCCGTCATGGATGCCGCTCAACGTCTATGACTGGGGCTGCTGGGCGCGCCAGACGGTCGTGCCGATCACCGTCGTCGCCACGCTGCGTCCAGTGCGTCCGCTGCCGTTCGGGTTGGACGAGCTGCACACGACGCGAACCCCAAGCCTCGGCCGTCCCGGGCTGATCGGCACCGCCTTCACCGTCCTCGACAAAGCGTTGAAGCTCTACCACCACGCGCCGGTGAAGCCCGGCCGCTCGGCGGCGTTCCATCGCGCCGCGGAATGGATCCTCGCGCGGCAGGAGGCCGACGGCGGGTGGGGCGGCATCCAGCCGCCGTGGGTCTACTCGATCCTGGCGCTGCACCTGCTCGGCTACCCGCTCGATCACCCGGCAGTGGCCGCGGGCATCGCCGGGCTGGAAGGCTTCCTGATCCGCGAGGAGACGGACCAGGGTCCGGTGCGCCGGCTCGAGGCGTGCCAGTCGCCGGTGTGGGACACCTGCCTCGCCGTGACGGCCCTGCTCGACGCCGGACTCGCCGCCGACGACCCGTCGATCGTGCGCGCCGCGCGGTGGCTGGTGGAGGAGGAGATCCACGTCAAGGGCGACTGGGCGGTGAAGCGGCCGCAGCTCGCCCCGGGCGGCTGGGCGTTCGAGTTCGCCAACGACGGCTACCCGGACGTCGACGACACCGCCGAGGTCGTGCTGGCCCTCGATCGCGTCGATCGGCGTGCGGTCCAGGGGGTCGCCGCAGCGGTGAAGCGCGGCGTCGACTGGGTGACCGGCATGCAGTCGCGCGACGGCGGCTGGGCAGCGTTCGACGCGGACAACATGCGTCGCCTCGTCGAGAAGCTGCCGTTCTGCGACTTCGGCGCGGTGATCGACCCGCCCTCCGCAGACGTGACCGCGCACTCGGTGGAGATGCTGGCTCAGCAGGGCCTAGCCCACACCGAGGCGGCACAGCGCGGCATCACCTGGCTGCTCGAAAACCAGGAGCCGGACGGGTCATGGTTCGGCCGGTGGGGCGCGAACTTCGTCTACGGCACCGGCGCGGTGGTGCCGGCACTCGTCGCGGCGGGCATTGACTGCACCGACCCGGTGATCACCCGCGCGGTCAGGTGGCTCGAGGAGCACCAGAACGTCGACGGCGGCTGGGGCGAGGACCTGCGCTCGTACAAGGACGCCTCGTGGCGCGGTCGCGGTGCGTCCACGGCCTCGCAGACTGCGTGGGCCCTGCTCGCGCTGCTGGCTGTCGACCCGACAACGTCGTCGGTGGCACGCGGCATCGATTGGCTGGTGAGCAACCAGCGCTCGGACGGTGGGTGGGACGAAGACCTGTACACCGGCACGGGCTTCCCCGGTGACTTCTACATCAACTACGAGATGTACCGACTGGTGTTCCCGCTGAGTGCGCTCGGCCGGTACCTCGCAGCAAAAGGGGACGACAGCTGATGACACCGCTTCTGGTTGTGGCAGCGCTGCGCAGCGAATACGCCGCACTGCTCGGCGTCGGGCCGGACGCGACGCTCGAGCGTTGCGGCATGGGGCCGGTGCGGGTGCGCCAGTGGCTGCCGCAACTGCAGCGACTCGCTCCGCGTGCGGTCGCCGTCGCCGGCGTCGCGGGCGGGCTCGACCCGTCGCTGCGTCCCGGTGACGTCGTCGTGGCCACCGAGGTGCGCGACGAGTCCGGCCGGATCGCGTTGCGCTCGGTCGCCCCGCTGGTGGCCGACCTGCGCCGGCGCGGCATCCGGGTAAGAACCGGCCCGGTCGTGAGCGTCGACCACATCGTCACCAGCCGTCAGGAGCGCGAGCGGCTCGCCGCCGCAGGTGCGGTCGCCGTGGACATGGAGTCGGCGGCGATCGTGCGAGCGGCGCGCGAACTGCCCGGTGAGCCACCCATGGCGGTCATCCGAGTCGTCGTCGACACGTTCGACACGCCGATCGCGCGGCTGCGCACGCTGCCTGCCGGCGCGAAAGCGCTCAACACGCTGCACAAGGTCGGGCCGGCGTTGCGGGCATGGGCGGACCTCGCCGCGCCGCGCCACGTGCTGCTGGCCGGCCCGCGCTCGTTCTGCGCCGGCGTCGAGCGAGCGATCGACATCGTCGAAGCGGCGTTGCGCCGGTTCCCGCACCCGATCTACGTCCGCCGGCAGATCGTCCACAACGCGCATGTGGTCCGCGACTTGGAACGTCAGGGCGTCGTGTTCGTCGATGAACTCGACGAGGTCCCCGACTCGACCACGGTGGTGTTCTCGGCACACGGGGTAGCTCCGGCAGTGCGTGACGAGGCGGCGCGGCGCGGCTTGAACGTCATAGACGCCACCTGCCCCTTGGTCACCAAGGTGCACACCGAGGCACGGCGCTTCGTCGGTCGTGGTCAGAGCGTGCTGCTGGTCGGGCACGCCGGCCACGACGAGGTGGAGGGGACGCTCGGCCAGGCGCCGGGCAAGATCACCTTGGTGCAGGATGCGGCTGAAGCCGAGACCGTCGAGGTAGCGGATCCTGACAACGTCGCCTTCGTGCTGCAGACGACACTCGGCATGGACGACGCTGCGGCCACCGTCGCGACGCTGCGCCGCCGGTTTCCGTCGATCACGTCCTCGCCGACCGACGACATCTGCTACGCGACCACCAACCGCCAGCGCGCGGTGCTTGCGATCGTGCGTGACTGCGACCTGTTGTTGGTGATCGGTTCGAAGAACTCGTCCAATTCACGGCGGCTCGTCGAAGTCGCCGAAGCAGCCGGCACGCGCGCGTACCTCGTCGAGGACGCGACCGAGGTACTGCCGGAGTGGCTCAAAGACGCGCACACTGTCGGCATCACGGCAGGAGCGTCCGCACCACCGCACCTTGTCGACGAGCTGGTGGCGACACTGCGCGCACTCGGCCACGTCGACGTGGAAGAACGGGTCATCGCCCGGGAAGATCTCACCTTTTCATTGCCTAAAGGAGTTGCTGGCTGATGCCCATTCCCATCCGTCAAGGCGTGCGTATCGGCCGCTACCTGGCCGAGCAGAAGCTGCGCGGACGCAAGAAGTTCCCACTGATCGTTGAGCTCGAGCCGCTGTTCGCCTGCAACCTGAAGTGCAACGGCTGCGGCAAGATCCAGCAGCCGCACGACGTCCTGCGCCAGCGCATGCCCGTCGAGCAGGCGGTCGGCGCGCTCGAGGAGTGCGGCGCGCCGATGGTTTCGATCGCTGGTGGTGAGCCGCTCATGCACCCGCAGATCGACGTCATGGTTGCTGAGCTGGTCAAGCGCAAGAAGTTCGTCTACCTCTGCACCAACGCCGAGCTCGTCCGCAAGCGCTGGGACAAGTTCAACTTCAAGCCCTCGCCCTACTTCTCCTTCGCGATTCACATCGACGGCTTGCGCGAGCGGCACGACGAGTCCGTGGCGAAGGAAGGTGTGTTCGACGAGGCGGTCGCGGCCATCCGGTTCTTGAAGGAGAAGGGCTTTCGGGTCACGACCAACTCGACGTTCTTCAACACCGACACACCGCAGACGATCATCGAGGTGCTGAACTTCCTCAACGACGAGGCCAAGGTCGACAGCATGATGCTCTCGCCCGCGTATGCGTACGAGAAGGCGCCCGACCAGGACCACTTCCTCGGCGTCGAGGAGACCCGCGAGCTGTTCCGCAAGGCCTTCGCCAACGGCAACCGCAAGCGTTGGCGGCTCAACCACTCGCCGCTGTTCCTCGACTTCCTCGAGGGCAAGGTCGACTACAACTGCACCGCCTGGGCGATCCCGTCGTACTCGCTGCTCGGCTGGCAGCGCCCGTGCTACCTGATGGCCGACGGCTACACGAAGACGTACAAGGAGCTCATCGAGACCACCGACTGGGACGCCTACGGGCGCGGCCGCGACTCGCGCTGCAACAACTGCATGGCGCACTGCGGCTACGAGCCGACCGCCGTCCTCGCCACGATGGGCTCGCTGAAGGAGAGCATTCGCGCGCTGCGTGAGCAGAGCTGACTCGCGGATTGGCCCGTTGCGCCTACGGCACGAGGCAGTGGCCGGGCTGGAGCGGGTTGGGGACGTGACAGGTCTTCGTCGGTGACGGTGTTGGTGTGGGCGTCGGTGTCTCGCTTGGCGGGGTCGGCGTAGGTGACGGCGTCCGTGTCGGCCGCACGCTTCGGGTCGGCGTCGGCGTGCTGGGCTGCGCCGGCGGGGTCGTTCGCCCGGTCGGGCCGCCGCCGTGCGTGCTCGACTGTGCCGGCGGGGTGGCCGCCACTGCCCCACCACCCTCGGCAGGGACGCCGGCGATCGGTGGATAGTCGGTCTGCCCCGGCTGGGCGACAACCGTCGCGCTTGTCGTCGTCCCGGGCTGGCCCGTCGTGGTCCCGGGCTGGGCGGTCGCGGCTCCTGTGACCGGCGCCGCTGCAGGGCTCTGGGTCGCGGCTTGGCCGTCCACGCCGAGCGGCGGGGCGACGGAGGTGTGACTGTGTGGGCCGTCGACGCCGGTGCTCGTCGCCATCACGCTGACGGCTGCGAGCAGTGTGGCGCAGGCGCCCAGCAGGCCGATCGCCGCAAGCACGAGCACGCGCCGTCGGCGTCTGAGCAGAGCCAGAGCGGCGGTGGCGCCCCCGCGCAGCTTGTTACCGAAAGCTCGTAGCTCCCCCATGCCTGTCTCAACGACCGCAGAGGCCGCAAGGTGTCGCGGCCGCTCTTTCGC
>DATFTS010000495.1:0-1926 GCA_035261645.1 Jatrophihabitans sp.
GGGATGCTCTTGCTGCTCTGGTCACGATGTTGGGACAGGGAATGCAGGGCAACGGCGCCAATGTCGCGGACACGATCAAAGCGCTGGCTCCGGCGATGACCGACGCGAGTGGTCTCGCGCAGGTACTCAACGAGCAGAACACGACGCTGAACCGGCTGGTGGACAACGTCGAGCCGGTCGCGCAGTCGCTCGCTCGGGATGACGGCCGCACGCTGGACTCATTGGTCGGGTCGACCCATGATCTCCTCGCCACGGCGGCGGGCCGGCAGCAGCAGCTGCAGCAAACGCTGGTCCAGTTGCCCACGACCCTGTCCGAGGCGCGCTCGACGCTCTCCCAGCTCGCCGGAACGGCGAACGCGGCGACCCCTGTGCTTGCCGACATCCGCCCGGTGACCGGGAATCTCCAGTCGATCAGCGACGAGATCACTCGGTTCACCGAGAGCGCCGACCCGGCGCTGACCCATGCGCAGCCGGTACTCGACAAGGCGCAGGCACTGCTCGACGCGGCACGACCGGTGACGCAGGAACTGCTGAAGGCGAGCCCGCCGCTACGAGCGGACGCGGCGGCGCTCAAGCCGGTCGTGAACAACCTGGCGGACAACATCGACGACGTCATGAACTTCGTCCGGGGCTGGGCGCTGAGCACCAATGGCAGTGACGGCCTGTCCCATTACTTCCGGGCGTTGGTGATCGTCGACCCGAAGATCGTCACCGGGCTCTTGCCGACGGGTTCGGGGCAGTCGCCGCAGCTGGTCCCCGCCTCGGCACCGGGGCCGTCGCCCGCTGGTGTCGCTCCGACCGTGGTTCCCGGGCAGAACGGCTCAGGAGGACTGCTGGGCGGACTGCTGTCGCCGAAGACCGGTCCGGACGGGAGCGTTACCGGCATGTCGCAGGGCCAAGAGAGCGGCGCGCTGCAATTCCTGCTGGGAGGGAACTGACTGATGGCCAGGAAAAGCGGGAAGTGGGCACGTCGGCGTGCCGTGCTGTTGGGCGCCGCGATCGCAGTGGTGTTCGGGGGTGCGCTCTACATCGCGCTCACAGCCAGTTCGGGCTTGCCCGGCCAGTCCGGGACAGTGGTGCGCGCCGCGTTCGACGATGTCGGTGCGCTGCGTGAGGGCGATGACGTCCGGATCGCGAATGTACGGGTGGGCCAGGTGAGTGCGATCGACTTGGTCGCGGGGAAGCCTCAAGTCACCATGCGGCTGGACGACGACCGACCGGTGTACCGCGACGCATCCGCGGTCACCGCATCGGTCGGGGCACGCTCGGCGCTGGGGCAGAAGTATGTCGATCTGAACCCCGGAGCACCACAAGCAGGCAGGCTCGACCCGGCCACCGTGATCCCTGCGACCAAGACGGTGGGTGCGCAAGAGCTCTCGGACGTGCTGGCAGTGCTCGACGCACCGACTCGGCAGGCACTCGGCTCGACGATCCGGGAGACCGGTGGCGGGGCGGCGGGGCACGTGCAGGACTTTTCGGACGGGGCCGGCGCGCTGCCCGCGATCCTGCCGGACCTGGGTACGGTGTCACGAGCGTTGACCGCCGGATCCGGGCAGGATCTGACTCGCCTGCTGCAGGTGGCCGACCGGTTTTCCGGGGAGTTCGACGGGCGGCAGCAGCAACTCGGTGAGCTGGCTGGGCGGCTGGATACCACGCTGCGCGCGCTCGACGTCGACGGCGGGAAACCACTGGGTGAAACGCTGGACCGGGCACCGTACACCCTGGCGAAGGTCCGTGGTGCGTTGCAGGACCTGCGACAACCACTGTCCGATGCGGACGCCGCGATCACCACGTTGCGGCCGGGCGCGAATGCGCTCGGCAAAGCGACTCCCGATGTCCGCGGTGTGCTGCGCGAAAGCATCCCGCCGTTGCGGCGGCTGCCCGGGGTCGCCGATCAGGCGCAGCCCGCGGTCGACGCACTGACCG
>DATFTS010000496.1:0-3497 GCA_035261645.1 Jatrophihabitans sp.
CGCTCGCGCAGCCGCGCGTCCACCTGGTCGTAGACGGCAAGTGCGCCGGCGTTGACGATGCCCATATCCATGCCGGCCGCGATCGCGTGATAGAGGAACACCGAATGGATCGCCTCGCGCACGGCGTTGTTGCCGCGGAACGAGAACGAGACGTTCGAGACGCCGCCGGAGACCAGTGCCCCGGGCAGGTTCTCCTTGATCCAGCGAGTGGCTTCGATGAAGTCGACGCCGTAGTTCGCGTGCTCCTCGATGCCGGTTGCCACCGCGAAGATGTTCGGGTCGAAGATGATGTCCTCGGGCAGGAGACCGACCTCGTCGACCAGGATGCGGTACGCCCGCTGGCAGATCGCGGTCCGTCGCTCGAGCGTGTCTGCCTGCCCGTTTTCGTCGAAGGCCATGACGACGACTGCCGCACCGTACTTGCGGCACAGCGTCGCCTCGCGGCGGAACTTCTCCTCACCCTCCTTGAGCGAGATGGAGTTGACGATCGGCTTGCCCTGCACGCAGCGAAGGCCCGCTTCGATGACCTCGAACTTAGACGAGTCGATCATGAGCGGCACCCGGCTGATGTCCGGCTCGCTGGCGATCAGCTTGAGGAACCGGTCCATCGCGGCGACGCCGTCGATCATCCCTTCGTCCATGTTGACATCGATGATTTGGGCGCCGTTCTCCACCTGTTGCCGGGCAACAGAGAGCGCGGCGTTGAAGTCACCGTCGCGGATCAGGTTTCGGAACTTCGCCGAGCCGGTGATGTTGGTGCGCTCGCCGACATTGACGAACAACGAGTCGTCGTTGATGTTCAGCGGTTCCAGGCCGGCCAGCCGGCACGCCTGCGGCACGGTGCCCGGCTCGTGCGGCGCCAGGCCGTCGACGGCTGCGGCGACGGCGGCGATGTGCTCTGGTGTCGTCCCGCAGCATCCGCCAAGGATGTTCACCAACCCACTGCCGGCGAACTCCCCCACGATGTCGGCCGTGTGCGCAGGTAGTTCGTCGTACTCGCCGAACGCGTTGGGCAACCCCGCGTTCGGGTAGCAGGAGATGAAGCTACTTGCCACGCGCGCGAGCTCCGCGAGATACGGGCGCATCTCAGCGGCGCCGAGCGCGCAGTTCAGCCCGACGACCAGCGGCCGGGCGTGCCGCACCGAGTTCCAGAACGCCTCGGTCACCTGGCCGGAGAGCGTGCGTCCTGAGGCGTCGGTGATCGTGCCGGAGATGATCACCGGCCACCGACGTCCGCGCTGCTCGAACAGCGTCTCGAGCGCAAAGATCGCGGCTTTCGCGTTGAGCGTGTCGAAGATCGTCTCGATGAGCAGGATGTCCGCGCCGCCGTCGACAAGACCGTTCGCCTGCTCGAGATACGCCTCGACGAGTTCGGTGTAGCTGACGTTGCGGGCACCGGGGTCGTTGACGTCGGGCGAGATGGACGCCGTCTTGTTCGTCGGGCCGAGCGCGCCCGCGACGAAGCGCGGCCGGTCCGGCCGTTGCGCCGTCATCTCGTCACAGGCCGCACGTGCCAACCGCGCCGCCGCGACATTCATCTCGTACGCGAGGTCCTGCATGCCGTAGTCAGCCAGCGAGATCCGCTGCGCGCTGAACGTGTTGGTCTCGATCAGGTCCGCGCCTGCTTCGAGATAGGCGCGGTGGATCGCGGTGATGGCGGCAGGCTGGGTGAGGCTGAGCAGATCGCTGTTGCCCTTGACCTCGCTCGGCCAGTCTGCGAATCGCTCGCCCCGGTAGTCGGCCTCGCTGAACCCCTGGCGCTGGATCATCGTCCCCATCGCGCCGTCGAGAAGCAGGATTCGCGAACGGAGCAGGGCGGTGAGCGACTCGGTGCAGTCAGGGCGCACGGGGGACGTGTTGGGCAAGGGCGTTTCCTCGGCAAAGGGCAGCAACGCAAACGGCAGCAACAATATGGCGCTGTCAGTCCAGCATACGGGCGGCGAGGTCGCGATTTGAGCGGCGAGTGAGGGCTGGGCAGGTGCCCGAGATCACGTACTCGCTAGCGCGGCGAGGACCTCCGCGCGTCTGCTTCCGGCGTCGTACCCGGTACAGACGTAGTCTGGGGGCATGGACGTGCGCCCGCCTTCGGGTTCTTCCCAAGCCGGCGACTGGCCTCGGCTGGTGGATCCGATCCTCGTCGCCGCCTTCGAGGGGTGGAACGACGCCGGCGATGCCGCCAGCGGAGCTGTGGAGCACCTGGAGCTCGTGTGGGATGCCCAACCCCTGACCGAGCTCGATCCCGATGACTATTACGACTTCCAGGTCAACCGTCCGACCGTTTCGTTGATCGACGGTATCTCGCGGCGAATCACGTTGCCGACGACCCGATTCTCCTACTGCCGGCCGCCTGGCGCGGACTTCGACCTCGTCCTCGTGCACGGCATCGAGCCGAACATGCGGTGGCGCAGCTTCTGCGCCGAGTTGCTCGGTGTCATCCGGCATCTCGAGGTCCGCACCGTCGTCACCCTGGGCGCCCTTCTCTCGGACACCCCGCACACCCGCCCGACGCAGGTGACCGGCACCGCGTACGACTCGGAGTCCGCGGCCCGGTTCGGTCTGGAGCGCTCGCGGTACGAAGGCCCGACCGGCATCGTCGGCGTTCTGCAGGACGCGTGTGTCGCCACCGGCATCCCGGCGATCTCCTTCTGGGCCGGCGTACCGCACTACGTGTCCCAACCGCCCAACCCGAAGGCGACCCTCGCCCTGCTGCATTCGGTCGAGGAGGTCCTCGACGTCCCCATCCCGCTCGCCGAGTTGCCGCAACGATCGGATGAGTGGCAGAAGCTCGTGGACGAGATGGCGGCAGAGGACGAAGAGGTCATCGAGTACATCCGCAACCTCGAGCAGCGTGATGACGAGATTGACCGCACCGAGATGCATGAAGCGTCGGGTGACGCCATCGCGCGCGAGTTCGAACGGTATTTGCGCCGGCGTGACCGGGGCGGCGGCCACGCCGGCGGAACTTCACGCAGCTGACCGGCCGGCGCTCGGCCGACCGGCCGCTGACTCGAGCTACTCGGTGGTCGGCGGCGGGTTCTCCGGCGGCCGCTGGGTCTGCTCCGCTTGGTATCCGGGCGGGGGCGGAGCGGCCGGGTAACCCGGCTGACCGATCTGGCTAGCCGGCTGCTGGGTCGCCGGCTGCTGGGGACCGGTGTGCCGGCCCATGGTGGCCATCGCCGGCTCACGCGGGTATCCGGCGGCTGGAGCTACGCCTGCCTGCGCTGCCTCCTCCTCGGCCAGCCGGCGCCGCGCCGCCTCGACGTCACGCATCGTGCGCACCGACAGTCGCCCGAGCGCCACCGATGCGACGAAGACGATCACGGCGCCGATCGCGTAGAAGTGCACAAGCCAAGCCAGCGCCTGCACGCCAGTACGCGACGCCGGGTTGGGCTGTCCCAGGTTCAGATGGATCGTCCTCGCCAGCGACGGGCCGATGATCAGCCACGCGCCGCCGGCGGCGGCAAGCCACCCCGCGAACAGTGCCATCAATCTGCTGG
>DATFTS010000497.1:0-2852 GCA_035261645.1 Jatrophihabitans sp.
CCTCGTTGGCGACCCGCACGGTGAACGGCCGGATCGCGCTGCCAGCTTGCTGCTCGAGCGTGGTCATGTCAGGCACTGCCCTTCTGTCGGAACCAGCGGAGAGAAGTGGCAGACCCGGCCGGGCAGGCAAGCGCGCGCAACAGCGGCCTAGCGAATCTGGGCTTCCCGGACCTCCAGCCTGTCCGCGTCGTCCGCGGCTCGCGCCCGTGAGACACCCTGGTCATACCGCTGGCCCACACCGCGGAGCGGCTCTGCTTCTACGAGGCTGGCGAACTGCTGTTCGAGCGCATTGGACACGCCATTGCTCCAGCCGTCAGCGATCGAGTCCGAGAGCGGGTCGGGGAAGATGTCTTCGTCCCGGTTGGCTACGGCGTCAAGGATGGCTTGGGCGACGGACTCGGGCGAGGCCTTCGGGATGTCGATCTGTGGGCCCATGTCGGTGTCGACGGGACCGGCCAGCACGGCAAACACGCTCACGCCGTGTCGGGCGCAGGCGGCGCGCAGCGACTGGGTGAGGGAGAACGCGGCCGCCTTGGACATCGCGTATGTGGGATCGAGGGGCACGGCGGCCAAGGCCGCCAGCGACAGCACGTTGACGATGGCTCCGCGGGAATCGATCAGCCGTGGCAGGAACGCGTGGGTGATGTCGTAGGGACCGAAGAGGTTGACGGCCAGGTGGCGTTCGAGGGCGGCACGGTCGCTGAAGTCGGCGTAGAGGCCCAGGCCGGCGTTGTTGATGAGGATGTCGAGGCACCCGACGCTCTCGGCGGCCGCCCGGATCTGCGCGGCGCTGGTCACGTCCAGCGTGAGCGGCGTGACGCGGGCATCCGGATGGGTCAAGGGCCGACGTGTACCGGCGTACACCCGCTTAGCGCCTCTGTTCAACGCTTCCTCGACGAGCGCCCGTCCGATGCCGCGGTTGGCTCCGGTGATCAGAACGGTCTTGTTTTCGATGATCATGATGTTCTCCTGATAGTTGCGGACCGTCCGCGTCATGCGACTGGGCCGCCAGCGGCGGCGACGGCCAGATCGGCGTCGTGGGTGGGTAGGAGCAATCCGGCTTCGCCGTGTCCGCGTGCCGGGAGTGCGGCTGCGGCGAGGATGCCGACAACGGAGAACGCCGCTCCGAGCCACACAGCGTTCTTGAAGTGATCGATGAAGGTGCTCGGTGAGGTGTACACGCCGGGGTGCGCGAACACACTGGCCAAGATCGCGATGCCGAACACGCCGCCGATCTCGCGTAGCGCGCTGTTGGTGCCGGACGCGATACCCATCTCCGATGGCGGGACGGAGCCGACGACAGCGTTGGCCACTGTCGGGAAGCACATGGAGATGCCGACGCCGGCGACGCCGAGGGCAACCGCGAGCCAGTTGTAACTCATGCGGGGTGTGGCGATCGCGGCGATCCAGCCCAGCCCGGCGGCTTGCAGGGCCAAGCCGGTGAGCAGGAGCGGCCGATTTCCGATTCGGTCGGCCAGCGCGCCGGCGAGCGGTGCAACCAGCATCGGTGCGCCGGTCCAAGGCAGGGTGCGCAGCCCCGCTTGGAGGGGCGAGTAACCGAGCGCGGTCTGCAGGAACTGCATCATCAGGAACAGGACGCCGAACAGCGAGGCGTACATGAAGAAGCTGACGCCGTTGGCGGCGTTGAACGTGCGGGAGCGGAACAGTTGAGGCGAGAGCATCGGGGCCGTGGTGCGTCGTTCCCACTGGAGGAAGGTCGCGACGAGCACGGCGCCCAGGATCAGGGCGGTGACGGTTTCGGTGCTGACCCAGCCGATGCGGCTGGCGCGGATCAGACCCCACGTGATGCCGAAGAATCCGGCGCCGGCCAGTAGTAATCCGACGGTGTCGAGCTTCGACCGCGGACCGTGGCTGTCGGTGAGACGAGCCATGGACAGCGGAATCAACGCGACTCCGATCGGGACGTTGAGCCAGAAGATCCAATGCCAACTGATCCCACCGACGATGGCACCGCCGACGACCGGTCCCAGCGCGACCGCCAGCCCGGTGATGCCACCCCACAGTCCGATGGCCGCGCCTCGTTTGGCGGCCGGGAACGCCTCGCTGATCAAGGTCAGCGTCATCGGCGTCACGATCGCTGCCGCGAGTCCCTGCACGCCGCGGGCCGCGATGAGCGCGCCGACGCTCGGTGACACCGCGGCGGCTGCCGAGGCGATGGTGAATCCGAGTAGCCCGATGCAGTACATCCGTTTGCGGCCGTAGCGGTCGCCCAGCGCGGCGCCGGTCAGCAGGGCGACCGCGAACGCGAGGTTGTAGGCGTTCACAGTCCATTCCAGGTCGCTGAGATTGGCATGCAGGCTCTGCCGCAGCGCGGGCAGGGAGTTCGCGACGACCAGCGTGTCGAGCGCGGTCATGAACACCCCGAGCGAGGCCAGGACAAGCGTCCAGGCCGCACTCGGCGACTTGGCGGTCGTGTGCGCCGCAACGCCCGTCCCCGCCGGGGCTCGTGAGATCGACATCGTTTCTTCTCCGCTCAAAGCTTTCGTTCGTTGACGCGTTCCCAAGTACGGACACGGCGTGCATCCGAAACTGGTCGCTCCCGGTGCGACCAGTTCCGGCCGCCGCCGGTGTCAGTACGGGGAGAGACGATTGGAACGGAGGTGGCTGATGTCGGCAGAACTGCTTGAGCGGGCGCGCACGGGTGACCGGGGTGCGTTCACCGCGCTGGTCGAGCCGCACCGCGGCGAGTTGCAGGTGCACTGCTACCGGATGCTCGGTTCACTGCAGGACGCCGAGGACGCGTTGCAGGAGACGCTGCTCGCAGCCTGGCTCGGCCTCGAAGGGTTCGAGGGCCGCTCGTCGGTTCGCACCTGGCTGTACCGCATCGCCAC